>NZ_JAWOWF010000016.1:7281-94648 GCF_033340295.1 Vibrio sp. 1401 | reverse complement strand
TTCAGGTAAAGGCAGAGGGTCTGGATATCCCTGTCATTCATGACCTTCAATGCCTGTTGTCTGACTACTGAGAAGGGCTGATTGTCATCAATATTCTCGTCAACAAACAGGTGAAGTAGCTCTGCCGCTTTCGTGACATTGTCCGCAGCTGACTGCCAGGACAGGAACACTGCTTGTTGTGCAAAGGCGTTGGCGGCTTCCTGTTGTTTTCGGATATGGTAAACAAACCCATCCGTCAGGCGCTCCAGTGCAAGTTGCATGCGCTCTGTCAGATGACACAGTAACCACAGGTGCTGCTGTGAGCGTTTGAAGCGCCGCACTTTACTGCCGTAGTAATCAATAAGGCCGCTGAAGTGTTGTCGATTTTTTAGCGACAGATTGAGCCTGTCCACAACGTCATTTATTTGCGTGTGCCATGGTGCTAACCGGTGGTAAATGGCGAGCTCTTTTTTAAGCTCAGGCACGGTCAGACTTTTGGCACCACCCCTGAGATGGCTCAGACTCAGCCCGTCGTCTTTAGTAGTGATTATGTTGTCCAGAAAGACGTTAAGTTCATTACTGGTAAGTTGATTCAGTTGGAGCGTCAGGTCTTTTCTGACCTGTTGCATTGTGCGGCTTATCAGTCTTTGAAGCACGGAGTACTTAGGAATGGCAATGTTATGGCTGGCAAGGTATTCAATGGCCGCATCAAAGAGGTGTCGAGGCTCCAGCCAGGCATGACCAATGTAAACCAGGTGGTGGCACAGAGCATTGAGGTGCTGTTTTTCATTCCACTTATTGTAATTTAGTAGACGCAGTATCCTTGAGTAAATACGGTCACGCTGCATTTTACTGACACTGAAAGGCCTGATCCCTTTACCTCTTTGAATTTGGGAGGCAATAAACTGCATGTCGATACTGATATCACGGAAACTCGGAGCAATGATCACTGGCTTAGATTTAAAATAGCCCAGAAGCGCCACGAAATAACAACGATGTTTAGTAAGCCTGATAGTACGGCATTCGGCCTGTTCTACATCGTTTAGCGAAAAATACAAACGTTGTTCCTCAATAGAAAACTGAGGTGCTGAATACAAGTCTCGTTGTTCTGCCTGAGTCAGAATCGAGAGTTCATTACTAATTGCCATGATGAATAAACGCCAATATGATTGATGGTGTTTATATAAGATGGCAGAATATTGGAAGGTAACCCACCGCCACAGACCATATAATATAATACCTGTAGCGTTCTATGTTACTTTAGAGGGGAAAATCCCTAGAACCCCAACTTTCTGAATTACTACAGCCTTACGTTTCACAAGTAGTGCGTATGCATCGTTGAGAGACATGCCTTTCTTCGTGTAGTGATGTTCTGGTATGTTGGATAAGTGGATTTCGTTTCTATCCCCTCGATCCCATACGTTTGTCTTACGTATTGTTCGGTACTGGATTCCTTTTGCGTTAAAAGGTGGATTTGCCAGTAAGTAGTCGGTAACATCTCTTTTGTCAGGGTACACATGCACAGCCTGTACCGATGGCCCACTTTTAGAGCCTAGCCAGATATAATTACCACAATCTTCCACAGCTAATTCTCGAAAATAAAAATCAAAGCGAACCAAGCTCTTTCTTGTGTCTACAACTTTGACATTTTTTCGAGTTTTTCCATCTCGCTTGAATTTAGATTGGTGTATTACTTGTATAACTCTCACGTACACAATTTGTGAGTGGTGCTTATCACATAAAGGGTATCGTTTTGCTTGGTGTCCATTTTCTACTATTGTTAATGTGGGTTGTTGACATACTGCACACTCGTTCAGGGTATTATTCTCGATTACTTTCATTGGTTCTCACTCAAAATGGTTATTGCAAATAATCATAATGTCCTGTAAAGATTCTCTTGCCATTGATTTCTTTTAAGTTCGCTGTATTTCGTCCCAGCAGCTTCACCTTTGCATAAACGATCAATCTCACTCACAGTCTCAAATACGTAGAACTCAGTATGGGCTAGGAACATTTCGTCGTTGTCGCCATTAAAGTTTGTGGTCGCTTCCTTCAAAGTTACACGACTAACTGTGCTTGATAATGCATTGACTACTTGAAACTGCTCTACACTGCGAATTTCATCAATATCTAGTAACAACGGTCTTGCCTCACCTAGCCCGATACTATCAGTCTCATTTAATGATTTTCACGAAAATCCCCCCATGCGCACCCTAAAGCTAGTTCGCCCCACTGAGCTAATTCAGGATAGTGAGACTTAAGCTTGGCAATATCATTTAGATCTGAGTCTGACCATTCACCTTTACTTGTCTCATAACCCTTTTGAACAAAGGTACATGCATCAAAATTGAAAGCCATATTTTCCCTCTACGTGACTAATTAAGGCTATCGCCACTTAGAACACCACTAAGGCGTTCTTTCAGTGCCTCGGTTTTGGCTTTCTTTTGAGTTGCTTGATAAACAGCATCAATGGCATTCTGTACAGGACAATTCGCGCTACTGTGCTCACCAACATCGATGTTGAGTAGCGCACCAACATCCCTAGCTAGTTCTGTTGCTCGCTCTTCCCAACGGTCACGGGCATCAATAGTGCTTTCTAACTCACTGTCAGAGATCAGCGAAAATTTGTCTGTATTACCGCGAACCCATGAAGCAATATCAGCTTCACTCATTTTTGCTAATTGATGTAGATCCATCGACTTTCCCCTTATTTACCTTTGAGCATCTTATCGACGGCTTTATCAATCTTGCGTTTTTGGGTGTATGAAAGAGTTTTGAAGTCAGACATATCGAATAAATTAGCCATAGTTCCAGAAATCATATCTACATCATTCGGGGCCGGTTCCGTAAAGTAGCCGCTTCCATCTTCTTTACGACTGATTGGCCAAAACTCTGTTTCTTCTTTCACACCATCATTTATAACGAACATGATTTGTTCTTCACGGTTATCAGATAAGCGAGGTGCAATATTGGGGTTTGAAGATTTCCAGACTTCCAGAACAAGAAGATATGAAGTTGCATCTAGCTTTTGAATTGCGCGTCTCAGCTTCAATATGTTGTATTGCTTTTCAGCATCATCCCCAAAAGGAAATGCTAGTCCGATAATTTTACCTGTTCGTTTTTTTACCCAACAAGTCGGCCACACTTCGTCCTTGTTAGCTAGGTCAAATTCTGCCTTTTCTTTGATAACAGCAAAGTGGTCAAAATCCATGCATTTACCCCTTAGTCTTGCGTTCTCTGCCTCTTGGCAAAGGTATATTCCGTTTCAGTTTTGGTGGTTCAACTTCTGCCAATTCACGTCGTGGACTATATAAAACGTGCTCGACAACAATGAAACCGTTGTTTTTCCATTGCGTTACCTGTTGAGGTTTAACGCCTTGGGCTACCGCAAAATCGGTATTTGAACCATCGTAAAACAGGTCAATATATTGCTGTAGTTTCATAACTCTCACTATAAAGTGTTTTACTTTATTATACAATCAACTATTAAAGTATTTTACTTTATATATTGTTAATTAAAAAGCCAATTCAGCCGCCCTTGATGTAGGAGAGGAATAAAGTTTCATACTAAGCAGTCAAGTAACCCTGTTTGTACCGTTCTAAATGATACTCACCCAGAAATAAAGATTCATACTAATTCCTACTACAAAATCTGAGTCACGCTACAACTGAGTAATAAAGTATCATACTGGTTGTCTTGAGCATCCACAGATTGATTGGCCCCATTCAAACACGTTTCTGGACAGAAATGAGTTATTCACAACTTATAGTTGACTTATGCGTATGAGATTCAGATAGCGCTTCCTTCATCCTAAGTCGAGCAGAAAATAACGCTCCATAAACACACTCATCTTTTCATACAAACTTAATATGACCCGCTGTTGATTTATATCTTTCGGGCTGTATTATTACGCTCCGTAAATTCAGTCTTATTACATAAATAGTCGAGTTATCATGAAAAAATCAATCTTACTTTCGAGCTGTTTGTTCATTTCTTTTTTATCGACCGCTTCAACATTGAACGACTCGCTCTATTCTATAGAACAACGCACCTTGGGACGCATAGGCGTATCAGTTTTAGATTCAACGGATCAACAATGGCACTATAAAGGGAATGAAAGGTTCCCTATGATGAGTACATTCAAGACATTAGCATGTGCAAAAATGCTACAGGACTCTGATAGAGACATTTTAGATATAAGTACAATGGCGCCAGTAAAATCCGATGAACTAATCGCTTGGTCACCAATAACAAAAAACATGGTTGGCAGTTCAATTACCATTGAAAATGCTTGTGAAGCTACGATGAAGACTAGTGATAATACTGCTGCAAACATAGTCTTAAAGCACATCGGAGGCCCACAGGGTGTCACTGCTTTTCTACGTTTGATCGGAGATAAAGTAACTCAATTAGATCGTTTTGAACCTGAACTAAACCAAGCCAAAGCTGATGACCTACGTGATACAACGACGCCAAATGCGATGAATAAGACCCTATATCATATTTTATTCGAAGATGTATTAGCTCAAAATTCAAAAAAACAACTTAAGGAATGGATGCAAGGGAACACTGTTTCCGATTCTTTACTCCGTTCTGTTTTACCAAAAGGGTGGTCTATTGCAGATCGTTCTGGTGCAGGAGCTAACGGTTCGCGCGGTATTACAGCAGCAATTTGGACTGACGAGCGCGAGCCATTAATCATTAGCATCTACCTGACACAAACCAACCTTTCTATGCCAGAACGTAATCAAGTTATTAATGAAATTGGTAAGGCTATTTTCGAAGAGTATGCTGTAAAATAACTAGATGAGATTGTCATACTGTTGACAATAGATATGCCGTAGAGAACAAAATGGGGTTGTACGGCATATTGACCACCTTCGTTGCTTGGCTATAACTCATTTTGGGGCATAAACGTTTTAGAAATGGCAGTGTACTCTGATCGCTGCCATTTAAGTATGAATCTTTAATACTCAGTATGATTCTTTATTACTTAGTAACGAAACTTTATTCTACTCACACACTTGATAACTGCTCACCGGATATATCAATGTACTCCAATGACATTGCTGGATCAGCGTGACCTAACGCCCGTTGTATGGATGACAGTTCGATACCTAAGCCATTCATGTTCGTGCCGTAAGATCTACGCCCTGTGTGCGACGAACAGCCTTTTAGACCACAACGCTGATAGATATTTCTGATAAGTAACTCAAGGGTATCGCAAGCTAAATAGTCAACTGCTTCACCTGCTTTGTTGATTCGAGACTTGCGTTTCATTGAATAGGAGCGTCCAGACTGATTTAGTAACACTTTGGACTTGGGATTTAGCCCTTGGTACTCCGTAGAAAAGGTCGTCGCCCACTGTTTAGATTTTCGGTAATCAAACCATTCCTGTAACAGCGTTCTAGCCTGATTGCTCAACCAGACAACGCGAGGTTTCCTACGTTTGCACAACGCAGCTCTTAACGCTATTTCGGTTTTAATCTCGCCTGTTGGTGATAGAACATCAGAAACGATTATCTGTGCTGCTTCAGATACCCGAAGGGTAGAAAATGACAATGCTAATGCTGCCCGTTTAAGCTCTGCATTAGACATTAATAAACAGCGTTTAAGGACTTTGTTTATTTCTCTGGGAGAAAGGCTACGAGCCTTAGCTTTAGATTTGGTCATCATGTGTGTTTTTTCCTTGTAGATAGTGAAAAACACACATCACGGAATTAGACCGTGTTGTTTAGCATACCATAGAGTTTGTCAGTGTTTGGGGGAAAACGGGTTTGCTATACTAGTAGAGAATCTTGGAGTAAAGATGATTGATAGGTACAAGTACGCCCATGTTGGCGAAAAGTAAAAAACCCCAGCGATGCCGGGGTTTTGTTTGCTAAGCCACTAATGGAAGAGCCAATTGAGTTTCATCTTTCAGAGCATCTTGTTCCTTTACGCTAAGGATTACGCGGTTCATGCGAACTATCAATAGCGAAATGTGTCGTAACAAACGTTCTGGTTGTCTTTTGGACAGTTGGTGGACCCAATGCGGATAGTCATCGAATGTTAATGATGAACCATCTTCAAGACACTGTTTTGCTGCCTCAAATTCACTTTTTATAGCCACCATGATTTCACTCAACCATTCTTGCCCAATGGCACTATGAGCAGAGGCAACCAAGTCAATTGCCTTGCTCTTCGTTGCTTGGTAATAGCGGTATATCTCTGGTCGAGACTTACTTTCTTTCTCTACTTCTAAGAACATAGAAAATGCGTTGCTAGCTAACCAAAACTGATCACGAAGTGAGTTGTACCACTGACTTCTTGTTTCACGTTGCTGGGCATCTTCTTCGGCTCTTAGTTGATCTTCAATCCATTGCCCAGTGAATGTTTTATTCACTAAATGAACACGAATCGTTAGATCCAGATTCAACCACCATCTTACTTTTGCAATTCTTGCTTTAATCTTTCGAGCCACCAGCGCCTTGTACTTTTTATCGGTTAGTACTTTCAGATCAGGGCGAGAGGAAACACCTTCCATCGTTTGATAACCGGACAGTCTCATTTGATGATAAGTTTGTCCTCTTTGCATCATTTTATGATACATAGACCCTTTTCCTTTAGCGAAGCTGATCGCACCAAATCGCAAGTAAAATTGCGCGGCATATCCTGGTGTGTACATCCCAGATAATACCTTCTCTCTTAATCGAGGATATTCTTCCCATAGAATAAAATTGGCTGCATCTGCTTCTACTACAACCTCTTTTTCTTCTGCGAAGCTTACCACTCGTCTGACACCATCGTTAGTGTTGATAACCCTAGCTGCGCGTGGGTCATCGCCACCATCAAAGTATGTCATTTCTGCAAGCGGATCTGATAGACCATCAAAAAGACTACCATCCCCCCACCTATCAACCTTTACCCATAACGGTTTCGGTATCGGTGTTCTCGGGACTTCTTGTTGGTGTACTTCATCTTCCAGAAGATCAAGTTCTCCCATAGTCCAAACTCGATGATAAATTTCAAGAGCATGGAACGGTTTGTCATTGAAATGATGGTAAGACCACATAAAGTCGATATGGCAGATCGCAGACTCAGAAACAATTCGAAACTGCGGTTCGGCCATACGTCGATTCCATGCTGTGTCTTCAATTAAGCCAAGGTTTAACTTCTCAGCTACTTCCATAGCTCGCTTAGCCTCGACATAATCCATTGATACGCAAACATGCAACAAGCGCTCTAGAAATTTCGGGCTATACACATCAGGTTGGAGTTTAATGTACCCCCCCTCGTATATTGTCCGACCGATGGGATGTCGGTCTTCCCAGGCATACCTCCGCTTTGCTAGATATCTCTGAATACGATTGAGTCCGGCCATATAACCAAACTTATCTTCATCAGAAGACAGCATGTTTTGCATACTCTTATCGAGCCCGACAGCTTGGCAAGCCCAACAACCGAAACGGGCTCCGCAAGCTTCACTCTTACGCTTCTCCGCAGCTCCAATAACACACTCGCCCGTTGCTTCTTTGTAAAGCTGTGCAGTAGTGTTATTACTCGCTAGATAACTTGGTAAGGGGTATTTAGCATCGGCTCCCGAGCTTAATAAAAAATCCCACACATCAGACATCAGCCAGTGTTTGATCACATACAGCTCTCCACCGTGCTTAGTGTTCACTACTTTTGCTGCTGAACCGCCAAATTTGGCAATATTTGCAGCGCGAGTAGAGCTTTCAGAATCACGGCTTCCTAACATCAAGCAAACCTTATTTTGAACCTCCTTAGGAAGGTCTTTAACGTAGGCAGCTTTAGCTCTTCTTGCTGATGTGATTTTCAGTTCCTGTGAACACTGACGCGCTGAACTATTGGAAAACGTAGGCAGTCCACGTCCAGTAAGCACCCTTCCAGTCCAACTCTGTGTAATACCTGGGTTAGCGATCACGATATTAAGAGGAATCGCTTCTTTCTTAATAAACCGTTCTAACGCTTCAAGTTTCACATCAGCAAGCCAGTGAACTTCTGGGTTCTCTATCCCGGTATCAGTGTGTAGGATAAAATGATGTTGGCTAATACGTTCTCCATTTCTAACTGCCCTTACCAGAGCCATCAAAAATAGGTGCAGTACTGTCTCAGAGTCCTTGCCAGATGAGTAACCAAGCATCATGGTCCACCCGTCTAGCAAAGCTGCGTAGATTGCCTGTACAGAACTTTCAATCAGCTCAGACAAACAAGTATTTCTAGTGGCATCTCGGAAGTTTAGTTCTTCATCTTCCTTGAGTGTTTGCCAAACTTGATCCCATTTATCCCCTTTTGCAATCAATGAAGACGCATGAATAACGGGTGTTTCATCAGCACAAACTGACGCAAGCATGTCAAGTTGATGTTGCATAGTATCCTCCGTACAAAGTATGGAGGGCGCACGCCCCCACAGGGACATACACCCCCGTGGGTTTGATATTGAAATATTAAGGAATGATCGGCAGCCAATTATAAATGCGATATGCAATGTATAAACAAGGCACTCCAAATACGAGCCCCCAGAACTGCGCTACTGCATATTGTTTTGCATTATCAAACCATGCGGCCATATCGGTAAGTAACGGGGGCCAGTCAAACGAAATGGCGACCAAAAGCGGCACCAAAACACACAAACTACCCACAACAGTCAAAACCGATACAATAATATTTCGTTTTTTATGATCGTATTGATACATAAGCTTATTTCCTTCTAGAGTGGGCTCAGAAGCACCCTTCTGGAGCTTCTGAGCTTTTGGATAGGCGTTAGCCTAAAATGATGGGAGTGATCCCAGTGAAAAAACCAAGAATGCCGAGTAATGCGCCTACCACTCCAAGACGGATTGATAAGCGAATAGAGAAGTCAGGGTGGAACCAGAACCACTGGTAAATTTCCCACCAGCGAGCTCTCCGCATTTCCAGTGATACCTCTTCTTTAAATTTCACTCCAAGAGCATCAACGGCATCGTAATCAAGACCAACAGCATTTTTGGTAATCGACATTGTTCCTGGGTTGCCCATTACATATCGAATTACTTTTGTGCCGTTATCGGGGTTATAGATCACTACTGGCTCACGTCGAAAGAAACGATTAGGATCTTTTCTCTTTGAGTCTACGTTTCGGTTATTTAACCGGACGATATTGTGACCTAAACCTGAATCTTCCATTGGAAGACGAACTACAGATTCAATTTTCATAATTGTCATCTCCATGTTGAATGGAGATAGCCCCCGGCAGGGACTATCCCCACGCGGGTTACAATAAGTACTGTTTGTTTTTGGCGACCAGCTATCGCACATAAGCGCCAAAGGCACTTTCCGAAGAATCCTGCTCTAGGATGCTTGGGAAAGTGCGGGGATATTCCCACACTTACCGCTCATTGAGCATTACTCCTGACGCATCTCATTCTTTGCTCCTTGTAAGGAGATCACATGCGTCGGATCTTCTTTATTTATATCAGCCCAAACCCGCAATTGGAGATTTCCAGCGTTGTTTTCTATCAACAATGGAAATCCAACGTTATCCTCAGAGTTGCAATCTGAGTAGCCTTTAGCACTTAGCAAAAGCTCACCACCGATATTGCCTATCTCAACCGAGGCCGAGACTTTATCACCTAACCCATCGACCAGATCGGTTATATCAGTTTGCAAGGCTGGTTTGTCAAGCGAGTACATCTTTTCGCATAGCGTGTCGATCTCTTCTCCGCTCAACGGCTTTTCGTCAGTAAAATGAGGAAGTCTTGCAAAGAAATCAGACAATTCCTTTGGGTTCGATTGCTCCATCGTCTCCTGCATCCAACGTAACGCGGCCAAAGCCATATTTAGTTCTTGGCTGGTTAATGCTTTCATTTTCCTTCACCTTTTAGTTGTGGGAAAACAAGTACCCAGAGGGCGCTTGTTCCCCCTGGGGTTAATTTACATGCCAGATCAAAGGTACTTGAGCCCGGCTGTTTTGGGATATGTAATGTCAGCAGCTTTGACGTCCGTCAGCAGAGCTTCCAGAGCTTCACCCTGTAGAGTAAATCCAGCAAACACCGCTACGTCGTCGAGCTCGTCACGCCATTGCATTGTGCTATCGAAGTGCTCGATGACACCATGCTCCACCATGATTGGCCGCAGCTTCTCATCTCGTTTCTCACAGCATTCCTTGTACCGGGCATAGCGTAGCTTGTCCTGGTACGCATCCTCAGGCAGGTCTTCGACCGTTCCGAGACAGCTATAAGGAGCTGGGTAGACGATGGTTTTCACACCATTTGAGACGCCTTTCATATCTTTATGAGTGTGCTTCCAGATCAGTTCAATTTGCTCTGGAGTACGCTCTGTTTTATTCACTTCTGTCATGACACTACTCCCTACTTGCGCGAATCTTTACTGGTGAACTGTTCAAACGTTATAGACTCAATCTTTTGAATCTGTTGGCGTAAGGCTGCTAAGCAATCGTGCTTAGCTCGCTCAAAAGCATCAGTCTTGTTGCGCTCGTGTGGGCGGGGCAGATAGTATCCGTCGATCTTCTCTACCGCGCTTCGTAGTGCATATCGGTTTAATTTAGTCATTTCTCTCTCCAGAGTTAGAGAGGGAGCTGTGCCGCACAGGGCGTCAGTTCCCCCTGTGGGTTTGTGTTAATAGGTATCAGACAATTGACATGCCGACTTGTAGTTCACCTTTATAGTCTTTGGGAAGATCTGCAAGCTCCCAAGACATACAAGGCGTTGATACTGGCGTGGTGATCATACAAACATTGTTGCGAACGATGTAATTATAAACACCCCATTCGGCATACTCAGGTTCTCCTTCTTTTGATAAAGCCCATTCGTTACCGAACTGGTCTTCACACAAGTAAACATCGAATTCTGAGTCATGCTCATCAGCTTGTTTAACAACTGTCAGTTTGTGTACGGTTGCAATTTGATCGAATTTTGACATATCTATATCTCCATAAGTTTTTGGAGATAGCCTCCTGCCGGAGAGCTATCCCCGGTAGGGTTATTAGTAATGCTGTTTGTTTTTGGCGACCAGCTATCGCACATCAGCGCACAAGGCACTTTCCAAAAACGTCTCTAACAAACGCCTTTAGAAAATGTCAAGAATGACACCAAGAGGTAAGGATGCAGAGCTATCAAGCTCCGCATCCACCTTAGAGTAAGTTAATTCATAAAGAACAATGAATTAAAATACCATTTTCACTTTTCGCTGCTTCAACTCGCTTGTTTAAACGAAAATCGAAGCAAGCATCCAGAATTTGTCTTTGAAGATACTTAACAAGCTCTCCTGCACTTCGAACTGTTTCTCGTGAACCATTTAATGGCTCAACAAAACAATCATCGTACCAAGAACACGCATCTGGATTATCATGGACATACTTTTTCAACATGCACCAATCTAATGGAGATATAGTTTCTCCCTGCTTAATATTTCCGACGATGCCTTCTATACGTGAATGAATCACCCCGGCTTCGTTATAGCCACTGGGTTCTTGCATTTCGTCATATGGCCCATCATCAATATCGCCACAACCAGCCGGACAGCAATTTGCATCTATGCCGTGGGAGCAATAATGAACGTCATCATTCCAATGCTCTTCATGGCTTTCAGTTTGCTGCTCCGCTGTAATGACTTCGTAACCGTAATTTTCAGCAAGCTTGATAACCTGTTCTTTAACTCCTTTAGGTAAGTCGAGAACAAGGTTATCAATCGCATCTATATACCGGTTTGCGAAGAGTTCATAAATCAGTCCACATCCTTTGTGAGCATCTTGAGCAAGCTTTTCAACCTTCTCAGGGTAATTCTCACAAGGCCACTGGTTTACCTTTTCAAAGTGGTCAATTAACTCATCCAACTCCCAAAAGATATTGTTTATGACTGTACCGAAGACCAAATCGTCTCGGCCAGCTGCGTTGCAAACTGTTTGTATGACAGAATACATATCACTTAAATATGTCACTCTACCAGCTGGACCATCTACAAATTCAGGTTCAAGCTCATCCCCTGTTGAGTGGTAAACAGCTGCACATTTTAGAGCTTCCGTATACGAACCGTGTTCAGCACGATAAATAGATAATTTACACATAGATTTCTCCTGGTAAGGCTGAGGAACCCCTTCTGGGAATCACCTCAGCTATTGGTAGTGTTAAGCGGGCATAACGCGAATTTCATCTCCAGCCATTTGGATTGGAATTGATTTTGCTGGTTGATGACCGCAACTTGTGTCCGGACCATCCGCCGCAGCGAAATAGACCGAATTGTTCATTACATTGATAGGCATACCCAAGGCTTCACCTGCTGGTGCGAGCTTGAGCATTCCTGATCGTTCGATTAAAGCCGGAGCCCAGTGGAAGTCTTCGCCGCCGATATAAGGCTGCTCGGTATCCACCACTTCGACTAGTACCGGAGTCTTGTCCGCCAGCTGCCAGCAGCTTCGGCCTAATTCGTAGGCCAGAGCTTCAAACGCAGGAAAGACAATAAAAGAATCTTGTGAGGTGTGAATGTCGTGTTAAACCATATCGCTTTTCCACTGAAAGCTGAAAAAATCCAGCCCCCCGCTTTAGCTCGATGATTTATAGCTTCTTTTTGTGAATCAAACTCAATAAATTTAGCGGCCATAGGTGTCTCCTTAGATAAAGAGCACACCTGTACCCTACGGGCACAAGTGCGCCCGTGGGCTAGTGTTTGAAATGAACTACCTCATAGGTTTAGGCAGATTCTTGAAGTTTAAGGTTGTCGAGGCAAATTGCATGATATAAGCGATGTCTCTGATCTAGGAGGAAATCCTGATCTGGCCGCCATGTGCTGCGATTGTATTCCTCAGTAAAACCGTTATAAGCGTTTACTTCTGCTGGGGACAATTTCTTACCTGTGTACACACAGGAAAGCCGTCCTACCTCGACAATAGACTGTTTGGGTAGTGGGGTATTAGCCTCTTCAACAGTGTATGAGCGCTTTGTTCGATGGTCGATAATCTTGGACTTTAATTGCTCGTGATTTAGACCTCGTAACGATATATACATGCCTTTCTCCTAAATTAAAGGAGCGGAACTATCCCATAGGACGTTTCCGCCCCTATGGGGTTTATATTTGTTTCTTGATTATGTATTTGTATGGGGGAGAGGTTACTTCGCTTTCCACAAGTTGATGATCCATGTGGCGACAAAAGTCAGGTATATCTCTCGTGGTAGCTGGGTCATCAGCTTTCACTTCGAGTGTTTCTCCTGGCCCCATACGACGAATTGCACGACGAACCACCATTAATGGCTCAGGGCATCGCAATCCCATCACGTCAATAAACTGATCTACATTCATTGGTTATCACCCTTGCCTATAGCAGTCTAATCACGCGACAGAAGACTTACTGTTTTCTTCGTAGCGCATTTTCGCTTGTTCGTTTAAATCAAGTTCACCGTCTTCTAGCTTTAGAATATTTTCTAGAAGATTGGCTTTGTGCATTAAAAGTTCAGCAACAGCCTCATCAATATCCTCGATTATCTGTTTCTGTTTTTTGATGGTGTAGCTATTCAGTTCTTCAACCAGAGGCCACGCTACACTCGAATGAGTATTTAGTGTGGGATATTCTGCTTCAACCTCACAGACAACGCCATTGGCACCTTCTCGACAGTGTGGATAGCCTATACGTAGACCAACGCATCGGTCTAGTTTGGGATAAACACAGAACTCCAAAGGGGTGCGATTAGTAAAAATATCGTTAGTGTTTTTAGACATGATCTTCTCCATGCAATTATTGGTTATTGACGGAGAGCTCCCGACGGGAGGCTCTCCCGTCAGGGTTGATATATTGCTGTTTATTTGCGACGTCCAGCTAACGTACTCAAGCACCAAAGGCACTTTCCAAAAAAGTCTCTATGTACGTACAAACTGCTTTGGAAAGCGAGGGGGCATTTCCCCCTGCGCTTGTTATTTCTACCTTATAGTTTCCTACAAGGCTACATCGTGTGATTCACATTGTTCGATATTCGGCCAATAATAGATTGTACCTTTGCCCATTTGATCTTGACGTGGTGTACCTAGAAATTTGAATAAATTTCCCATGCAACTTGCCACTGCTGAAAGATCTTTT
Source organism: Vibrio sp. 1401 (assembly GCF_033340295.1). Lineage (NCBI taxonomy): Bacteria > Pseudomonadati > Pseudomonadota > Gammaproteobacteria > Vibrionales > Vibrionaceae > Vibrio > Vibrio sp. 1401. Next base: position 80,600 of record NZ_JAWOWF010000016.1, on the reverse strand, counting down.
CCTGGGGGGACATCTATCCCAAGACAAGTACGACCATACATAAACCGTCCAGAATATGAACGAACATGGAATTTAGTTTGCTCACTCTCAGGTTCATCTCGATTTACCTTATCTACAGCAAGTACTACCGCTTTGTTTAGAACGATAGTTTGACACGCCTTATCAAGCTCACCGAAGCGTTCAACGTCGATACCACAGAACTTATCAAGTCCCGAGGCAGCATCATGAACAATCAGTTGCTTGGTGTCAGCCAATTCATTTTCCATCGGCTTCCAAATGTTTTCAGCCTCTTTATCAATGAATTGCACTACCTCATGCCATGACCAAAACTCAACATCATCTCTGATGGCACAATGTTCAGGTTCTCGATCTTGCTGCATACATTCCAGCAAAAGCAAATAGCCGTCATACCATGTTCCTTTATATTCATTATTGAATTTAAGGACTTGTGCAGCGGCCAATCCAATTGCTTTCTGTTTCAGTGAAGTAGTCATTGTAATCTCCTCGAACTTGGAGGAGTCCACCAGCAGGTGATCCCCCTCCTGGTGGCTACTTATTTCTTTTAGCTAACTGTCTGAGTGTGTATTGGCAAAGGTTACGCACTTCATCAGGGTCGTAACCAGATAACACACAACAGGTAACAAATGAAAATGGATGAACTTCATCAGAGTTCAACCATTCATAAGCTTCATCTTTTGCTTTTTTACCAGAGCGTCCGTCAGCAAGGACATTTAAGCTATACCGCAAAAATGCCTCTCTTAGCTCTTTAATCTGCCCATCAGTCCAAGTTTCGATTTCAGTTTCAAACTCTTGCTCGACTGTACGATCAGAACATGATGCTACGATTGTTAAGGGAGTAACCTTTTCAATCGGCTCTTCATCATTTTCTAATAGCAGATCATCAAAAATGAAGGGGAGTTGTAATTGTGCATCGTAGGTTAATACGCTTGCAGTATTCACGGGTTGCTCCTAAAAATTTAATTGAGAGGCAACCCACTCCCAAAAGGGCATAGGTATGCCCCTTTGGGGTTAAGTTTCATATGTTAAAATCCAACAATCTGAGAGTTAATTTGCTCTTCCAGCCAAAGCTCCAATGATTCGAGCTCTTTTCTTTCCGACGATGAATTTGCTTTTAAAGCATCACATCTAACGGCCAGCTGCATCGAGCGAACTTCCTCTACAGTTTCCACGTTGTTTCCAGCAAACATAACTAGTTGCGAATTTGGCATGGTCATAACTCACCTCCCTGAGTTTATAAGCCAGTATCTAATGCCTAGATTCAAGGTTGGCGTTAAACCAATCTGCGGGACATTCAATCACCGCATGGGTTACGACATCTCGCTCTGAGTAACCTTGAACCAAAGCATCGGTACACTTCTCAGGAGAAGTACCTTGAGGGACCAACAATTCAAGATGAATTCCATCCGAACCAACCAAATCATCCCCGTAAGGGAAGCCATTGATCGTTTGGTTGTGTCGCTTACACCATTTAATGATATTGGCAATACGACCATGCTCATCTTGACTAGCTATTCGTTTATTCAGCTTCATTGGACACCTCCTGACATGCACCTAGTTCTACCATGCTTTGCATACATAGCTGGTTCATATCCATTGTGAGTGTGTCATTTATGGCCGAATAAACGATCCCCTCTTTCGCAAGTTTTAACACCTGTTTCAACAGAGAAAGAATAGATTGAGCCTCATCGTCTATACGATCTGCTATATCTTTCCATTCCCAATGTTCAAATGGTTGCCATGCAGTTAAATCGGGCTCTTCACCTTTCTCAACGCATTCTATTAGGTACTCGTAAGCCATGAACCAATTGTCAGCACTTCCTAATTCTGACAGGTACTGAGCAGTTGCTTGGGCGTATGCGAGTTCTTCTAATTTTGGCTTGGTGGTTAAGGACATTCTTAAACGCTCTAGAGCTTCTTCTGCATCATTACGAGTTAAGAAGAAGTGTTCTACAGACGAACGGCAACGTTTGCCTTCCGCATAGTAAAGAATGCTTTCCTCTGTACAATCTGGAGTGGCTAAACCGTACTCCTCAATTGTTACAGGCTTGATGGTTAATGACTCGTCACACAATTCATAAACAACAACAGGGAAAGTGCTATTGCGGTAAAAATCGTGATGGTATTGATTGGTCATACATATTTCCTCTTTGTAAAGAGGAGCCCAACCCGTAGGTTAAAGCTCCTCAGGGTTGGGGTTAGATATCGACAGTTACATCTGACGTTGCTGTAGCACAGCAAGGCAAAATTTCACCATCATTAAGATATGCTATAGGTTCAGCACGGTAAGAAATGTTCCCTCTTACCAGCTTGCACCGACATGCTCCGCAATACCCATTTCTGCATTGCGACTCAATAGCGATACCTTTTCTTTCTAGTTGAACCAGTAACGTACTTGTACTGGCTGGTAAGTTGACATGCATTGTCATACTCCTTATTTGAGGAGCATGACTCCCAGCAGGAGAACATGCCCCGCCAGGGTGGTTAATAGATGTGATTTTGCTGTTTATTTGCGACGTCCAGCTAACGTACTCAAGCACCAAAGGCACTTTCCAAAAAAGTCTCTTTGTAAGTTCAAACTGCTTTGGAAAGCGAGGGGGCGTTTCCCCCTGCGCTTATTACCCTGAAACGGTACGTACTCCGATTTCTCGGAGTATTAGAGTATTTCGACATAAATTCGAGAATTTTTCTAATGTGGAACTGCCCTTTCTAGGTGTCAACATTAGCTTTCACTCTGTTAGGGTATAAACCCCAGAATCCACTCGAACAAAATATCGTTCATCTTGCAGCACTTGACGAACCTTGGCTTGCCAGTGTTCGTTTTGTCGGTGTTTCGCGTAAGGTGCAATTTGTTGGTAAATGGCATCTAACGATAAGGTTTTACCCTGTAACACTCGACGCAACACTGCTTTCCATGTAACTCCAACCATATTGGCCGCACGTTTATCTGCTACTGGGATAAGCGAAAGCGATGATGATGCATTTTGCTTTTTGAATACCAGTAACTTTTCATGGGCGATACGAACCAGCTTACTGTTATTGCTGTAGTTGGTCCGGTCAGAGACACAGTTGTGTTGTACCTTGATGATCTCATCAACGAGTTTACCTGGAGCCAAACGCTCAACCAGACTGGACAAGTTATAATACTCGCCTTTACGTCGAAGGTTTCCCATCAAAATACCGTAGTGACCTCCCGGTTCACAGGCATCATGTATATTCATAATGGCTAATTCTAGAGCTTCCACGAACTCTGGCAACGATAGACGGCTCATATCCCATTTATTGGGTTCACCATACATATTGCCAGAAAAAGTGATCATGTCTGCATAAGGGGGGTGCCACCAAATAAGGTGGGCTGGCTCCCCAAGAAATGCAGACAGATCATCTCGCAGCAAATTAAACCCCTGATGCAAGTCTGTACCAATAAAACGAACTTTGAGTTCATTTGCCACATCAGTACTGGTTCCTCCCCCAATACTAGGGTCAACAACTAAGCCATTTGGTTTCATCATATATGACTCAATAAAGTCTTTAATGATGTGTCCGGTGCAATTACCTCGATACTTGTTGTCGCCATAATGACCACGATTCGGGTAAGAGCAAACAGATGTAGTAAACATGGTGTGTCCTCCTTGTGGTGGGCACACCATGCTCCCTATAGGGTTAAAGGTTGTCGGTGTACCATGCATCAAGGTTTTCGTAATCCTTACGATATATCTCCTTATTGGGAGCTGTCATAAAGACCACATCACCTTCACAGTAGGTACACAATTTGAGCTCACGCTCGTTATACCAGAACGCACTATATGACGAGTCTTGATGAGCAATTCTCCAAGAGTCGTTCAGGTAGCAATTCCAAAAGGTTAGTGTATCTCCTAGTGGAAAGTGACTACGTTCGATAATCGAACCATGCTCTGTTTGTTCTGGTTTAACTCGTCCTGTTTTAAGTCGCTTCTTAATGATGCGTTTGGCACGGTTCAGCAGTGCAAATAAGCGAGCATTGTCACTGCTATACCACTGTGGATTACGCTTATTCCAGTAGAATTTTGCGTGAATCTCACCAGATAAGCGCTCCATTTCATTACGGTTTAAAGTATCTAAGAAACGGCGCATTGCCATGTCATGATTAAGCGTTGATTCTAAGGATGCGAGTGTAGTCATTGTGATTCTCCAGTTAATAGAGACCACTGCCCATTCAGGGCAAGTGGCCCCGAAAGGGTTATTTAAGGACAAGTGAAATTTGTGTTGGCGCAACGTTTAACTTGAAATAACGCTTATTAGCTTTATACGCTAAGTCAAACCAACCTACCGGAATGGATACGCTGCCATCATCACCACCAAATATCATTCGAGCAGTTTCGTAAAAGTCGTCATCTTTGTCAGGATTACATCCGTGAGCATAGACAACAGCACCTCTTGAGCGAGGACTTTCTTTTACATCTGCGTTGTTCAGAAGATACAAACCTTGATCTTTTACCAATAGCAACTGCGGTTCGACTAAAGACTTGTCTATCTGGCTGGAGTCCGGCCATCCAAAATCTTTGTGTTCCTCATCGTTTCCATTGGAATCAACAACTTTGCCTGTTTTGTATAGAGCAGGCTTAAAGAGATCATCCATTGTTGGTGAATAACTTTTCGTCTTATTAAGCTCATCCACCAGCAGTTGTACTTCTTTCATGTTAAATTTTACGATTGCCATAATGGCCTCCATTAAAAATTGAGAGGCTAGCAATGCCCTAGAGGCTTTGATGGCCCCTTAGGGTTTAGGATTTAATTTATTCCTACAAATACATTTAGAGCGCGTTTGATATCTAGCTCAAACTCATCCAAGCATGGCATTGATGCATCCATCTCGTCATACCCTTCTCGCTCTATAATTCCCCAAAAACAATCTGAAAGATTATCAACCAAATCAAATAGTTCACTTTCTTTCCACTTATTTGGGGCTCTTTCTATTTCGTCAACACATCACATCTATAGATGAGGTTTGAATATGGATAAAGATCTACAACAAAGTTATCTTCACCATACCCAAAACAATCTCCGATATTGATGTGGTTGTCCTCTGCATGTTTCAGTACAGCGGTCGTGAAATAGAAATGGTATTTTGCTTTATGTGCGTTTTTTGTGCTCATGGCTGTCTCCATAAAATTGAAGAGGCAACCAACGCCTACCAGGGCGTGATTGCCCCGTTAGGGTTAATGTATTAGATCCGGGCTTCCATAATCTGGAATTGCCCTTTTGTCTCTGAGCATAACTCTTTGAGAGAGCTATACAGTTGCTCTGCCGACAACATTGGTTTACCCAAAGCTTTCATTGCCTCAAGTGCATTTTCAGCTCCATGCTCCCCTGTTGCGTCAAAGACGTTGTAGTGGACTTCACCTATTGAAAGAATGTTTCCGCTCGCCTTCACACCAACCTGCATTTTTTCAACAGTTAATGTGAGTCGCTCACTTAAAGAACCTGAATAAAAACTTATTGTCGTATCATCATGGAATACGCCGTTATAGATTTCATCAAAGTTGATCATGATACTTTGGCTGTATTTTTCGCCAAAATAGAGTGTCAAGCAAACCTCCTCTAGTTCCGTATCTGTCACTAATGCACCATTAGCTTTAATCAGATACGGGCCGTCGATTACAGCCTTCATATCGTCATGAATTGAGTCGTATACATCACCTGCCGTCAAAGTACCATTTGGTTCTTTTTGGACAGATTTAGTACGTGTAAACACTTTTTCATCCGACAACTCAGAACTGTTATCAGTGAAGTAGTCAGGTCTCAGATCTTCTTCTTGGATTTGATAGTATCCTTCCGGAACCACCCACTCCTTCCAACCTTCAACCCAATCTGTTTCAGTGTAATCACTCCAATCAGGACTTCTTTCTCGGTTAATAACATCGAGAACCCCATCAATAGTCCAACCATAAACTTTTTGTGTTTCTAGGTCGGTAACGGGGATACGACGCTCCAACGGAGTTTCAATGGACATCAAACTAAGTTTAGTTTCATGGATTCTGAACACATCCCCATCTAATTCAATGAGGCTTTCTGGGTCCGTTAACAAGCTGTGTTTGCCTTGTGCAAGATCCAGAAAATATTCCACCCCTAGACTGATAGTGCTAACCAGATAGTCAACACTATCGACAAGCTCTGCGCAGGTCTTGAGATGAGATGGTAACAGTCGGCCAGAAAGGCTAATTCCCATATCAGAAATTTTCTTCTCTGGATTTTTGATTGCTACGTTTGCGGCCACACGATATGCCTCATAGGCATCTTGTGCAGTAGGATAATCAAAACCCTCTGTCAAAACGCAAAGGAAAGCTGATTGTATTTTCAAGTCAGTATCGGTGTGAGCGATAGTCATGGTTGTTCTCCATAAAAATTGGACACACCTATGCCGTCGAGCAAGATGTGCCCGAGGGCTGTGATAAAAAGTGAATTAATGCTGTTTATTTTTGGCGACCAGCTATCGCACATCAGCGCACAAGGCACTTTCCTTGAATCTCTCGACTTTCACATGTGAAAGTGAAAGGCTCAAGGAAAGCGCCGGGAAACCCGACGCCTATTTCTGGTAGTTGGCCCACCAGGTTCAAAATGTGTGTGAAGTAAAAGCCCAGATAAGAGACTGGGCGTATTAAATGTTATTAAAATATTGGGAACTGGTCATGAACTTGAGCATCAGCATCAATTTCAATCATGCGATACCCAGCTTTAACTGCCGAAACTAAGATATTGTGAAATTCTTCCCCCATACCGTTATATCCAAGATTGTTCTCAGGTTCATCGTACAGTTTGATGAGCCAGCCAGTATTTCGACCCATTATCATATTGCAGTCTGGAGCATAGGATAGCTCATTTAGTGCTTCATGCTCATCTAATGGAATATGACAAATGCTAACACCAAGCGTCTTATACTGATCGTTAGCCGCAGTAAGTGACCATTCAAAAAATGGATACTCAATGTCACCCTCTAATACAGCAATCATTCTAAAGTCGCGTTCAGGTCTGGTTTTTTGCAGTATTTTAAGTTCTTTAATGGCACTTTGCTCACTTAGAACCGTGCAGGGGTTGTCAGCGCGGTCAATGTTGTCATGCCAATTACGACCATGCTTATCTTCAATTTGATACCCAATAATCATGATTAAATACTCCCTAATAATATACAACGCTATCCCCCTATCAGGGAGTTAGACGCCTAAAATGAATAGGCCCCGTCCCTGACGGGATAGGGCCAATACATGGACTGATTAAGCAGCAAAAGCGGTCAACGATCGCTCCATTAACTTAAACAGTGTTTTTTGTAGATCCGCAGCATCCTCGATGACAATGTTCGTATTGAACAGTCGATTAACGGCTGTAGTTTCAATACCAATACCAATCATTTCTATGTCACTGGCTTCGCACAGTCCGATAACTTTGTGACAAGCCAGTGCATTGTTCGGCGCACCATCTGTCACAACAATCATCATTTTACGTTCCTCTCTGGTTTTGGTTAGCTCAAATGCGCTATACCAAATGCCCTCAGCCATCGGTGTACCACCGCGTGAATTGAAGACAAATTTACCAGTTTGGTTTTGTACTTTTTGACCATGCTTTACAACGCTGTACACAGGAACATTGGAGTTGTTACCGAAAAACGTTACTGCTGGATTAACCCCTGGAATGCTTTCTAAAGCTAATGCAATAGCTAAAGAGGCTTCCCTTGCAATATCTTCCCTGCGCTTACCGTTTCCGGCAGGGCTATCCATTGAGGAGCTCATATCGACCAAAATGTGAACCGCTGTATTAGGGCGCTTCTTAGCTTCTGGTCTCTGGAAAATACGAGTATCTCCAATGACAACTTTATGTAGTTGACGAGTGTCTACACGCTTTCCACTTCTTTGGTTCCTATGAGCAGTTCTTTGGCTGGCTTGCACCAATCCATAAAGCTGCTGTCGGATTTTTGAAGTTGTACTTTTCACATCTCCATTGAGACGCTGCCCTGCTTCTTTGTGATCATGGATATCCATTGCTGACCGTACTGTTTGGTAACGATCATCACCTTCTTGCTGGGCTACCAGATTCAGCTCTTGCTTCAAAGCGTCTTGCGCATTTTTAGGCAAATCACTGTTTCCAGCGCTTAGTACTTGTTGTAGCAATTGAGAAGCATTAGGAGGAGAACTGTTACCGCTCGCGTTCTCTTCACTATTATTACCTTGAACTTCGGGGCTATTTTCATTTTGCTCACTTTGCGCTCCACTACTGCCACCCTGTTGTTCTTGGCTATTTTCATCATTGCCATTAGATGACGACTGTTCCTGCCCATTTGGACTTTGAGAGTCGTCACTACTTTTATCCTTCTGCTCAGGTGATTGCTCACGTTGAGATTTCGGATTTTGCTGCTCTTCACTATCTTTCTCTTCTTCGATCATCTTAATGATGTCATCAGCAAGAGATGCAGCGTTTGCAGTTGATTTGGCGTCCACACATTTACGTAGCAAGGCATTAAGCCTTACAACAACACCTTGAGGGAAAACTCTTTCAAACACAGCTTTTGCGCCATCTAAACGCTCTTGCAATGCAGTTTGACCTACACCAACTGTTTGCAACCAATACAAGCAGTATGCAGACAGGATGGATGCCGGGTGGTCTTCATCTCTCACGGGTTCATAATGGCCTGCTTGAAGCATGTATCGAGCCATCTCGTGCAGTGTCAAAGCTGTTCCTGGATAGACCCCAGGCATTGCTCTTTCAATACGACAATCTTCAATGACGTTTGTTAGGTGAGCGTGCAAGGCGCGTCGCCTTTCTACATTGAAGTCCGTAAACCGAACGTGTGCAGCTTCATGTGCCAAGTAGCCCCAAACAGCATCCATATTTGGATAGTCATCTGGAACATTTGGAATAACGATAGTTTGACCATCAGTGCTTGCGGTATCTGACCCCAAGGCAACTTTAACACCAAACTTCTCGCCATAAGCAGCAGCTACGATGGGTAAAGCATTATAAACAGTACGTTTTTTAGACATATTTCTTCTCCAATTTGGACAGAAGAAACAAACCACCCTCGGAAAGGTGGTTGTCCCTTCCGAGGGGGTTAAAAATAACAATCCTGATCATCAAGCTCAGTTGGTTGCTGTTCAGGTTGACTTACAACATGATCATTAGAGTGAGATTGACCAAAGTCCTTGCCAACATAATCTGCTGGGTCTTGGCTATAGTCTTCCACTGGAATATCATCACAATTTAGGTCTGCATCCCACAGAGTCTGAGAAGAGACATCGCTTTTGTCTTCCAAAGCATCATCTTCCTCGTCATCTTGGTTTGCACTGGATGTGCGGTTGGCTAAAAACGCTTCGAAGTCATCCAAAATAGTTTCAGGTTCTAAGTTATTAACTTGTTCACCATCTTCTTGGTTAACTTCTTGGCTTTGCGTTTGAACGTATGGTTGTTCCAGTGCCTCATCACTCTCAACACCTTCACTTTCATCTTCTTGATCAGAAGCTCCAGACTCTAATGAGCTGAGTTCATCTCTGGTCAAGGTTTTGGCTACATCATCAACACTAAGCGAACCACCAGCGTATTCTTGAATACGTTTGCGATCACACATGATTAATACAGCGGCCATAATTTGAAAGACGAACATACCTTCAATATTACGCTTTCCAGCTCCGTGCTTTTCGTACCCTGCTAGTGTTTGATCGAGCAGGCTAACGAGCGGAGTGAATGCGCTGTTCAAAAATGACAGTCCATCCACTTTATCACGTAGGTTTTTTAGCGTTGCGCCTGTAGCTGTTGCTACATGCATCTTCCCAGCTAAACGTTTGTTGTAAAAATCATTGGCATCATTTACCACCTCAGCAATGAGATCATCGCCCAACTCCTCAACCTTACGATTAAGTCTGTGTGCGCTTTGCTCATCTTGAGTAGGTTGAACCATAAACACCTGATATTCAAAACCAATTCGTTTTTCTACTTCTTCACGAGGAAGAGCTCCAGCACGAATAGCAGTCTCGTATTCAGGGTTTTCTCGACACCATTCATCAACGGCATTGTTGTAGCCAGTAACGAACTCGTGTTTTAACTGTTGAACTTCGACGTCAATCTTGTCCAACTTGGCGCAAATCTCATCAGTTTTTGCTACGGGTACAGCATAGCCATTCATGAATGGCATACCATAGCTAAGCAAAAAACGTCGAGTTTCTGTTTTCAAGCGATGAAAGCCTTTCAGCTTCGCTGGATCACAGATTTTTTTCGACCCTAATTGAGCTACTTTCTCTGGTGGAATTTCACCACCAGCACCCAATTTAAAGTCAGATGCAGACAAACGAGTTTGCCCACTCCAGATATCAAAATCAGCATTAATAACGCATAGATTTTCGAGATGTTTAACTTTTGACATGGTTTATTCTCCAGCAAAGTGAAAGCACACCATGTCCCGAACCGGGCATGATGTGCCCGGTTGGGCTATAAAGTTAAAGTGAGTTACGCAGGAATAATCATCCAGGTAAAGGTGGATGGAAATGAATTTCCAACACGTTGAACATTGTCGTACAAGGTGTCATTAAATACTCGGGTCATCCAGTTCGGAGAACCTTTCTTTTTATAACATAGCTTGTAGTTTTTCATGGTTGCCTCCTAGTGCAATAGACAGGAGGCTAACTCCGAACAGGAGAAGCTCCCCTGTTGGGTTAAATTGAAATGAGTTTGATGCTGTTTGTTTTTAGCGACCAGCTATCGCGTCTTCACTCTCGATGAGAGTAGAATTCGTCCTTTTCCGTTGAAGACCGAAAAAGCAATCTTCAATGGAAAAGGGGGGGAATACATTCCCCCTTTCATGTCTACATTTCACATAGGCTCAATGTACCAGGTAACACTTTTTGGGAAAGAGTTTGCCACTCTTTGTACATTGGCATAAATCGTATCTTTGTAGATACGTTCTAGCCAGCGGCCACCATGTAGGTACATGAGCTTGAAGTTCTGTGTTTTCATTGTAGATGCCCTTTGTTGCTTGTTTCTAAAACACACTGACGCGATATGCTTTAGAAACAAGCCCCAAAGGGCTTGTTATTTATGCCTAAAAATAGGCTGACTCTACTTCTAGAGACACATCGTTTAAAGGGGCTAAAACCTCTTCATCTTGAATGTACCTCGGGTTAACAGAGCCTGTAACCGTTACTCGGTAACGCTCTGAGGTCTCCTCTCTATACGAGTTAAGATCCTCAGACTTAATATTCGAACCTTTTTCTTCAAGTAGCTTTTGGTAATTTACCCGACCAGCGGCTTTGTACTTAGTGATCATTACACCGCAATAATCCGCATGGAAATATTCACCCATCAAAGATTTCATTTTATCAAGGTGAGGTTGCCGCTTATCTTTCAACGCTTGCAACCTATCTTCCAACTGCTTAATTTCTGCGTCATAAAGTCGGTACTGCTCCGCTTCGTAAATCCACTCGTTCACTTCCTTACCTTGCGGTATAAAAAGATCTCGCTTGGGGTCTTTCTCAGGCTCTTTACGCTCAGTGACTCTTTTCCAGAAGATTGTGCCCTTAGCCACAATTTCTTTTATCATAGGCTCATCTCGGGTGATAACAAACTCCTTGAGTTGCCCATTTCGGTAGAAAACTAGCCACCCTTGCTTTGCACCAGTAACTAACAACTGATGTTGAACTTGAGGGTAATATAACTGATAAGCCTTGCTGTTTTTTAGTTCAGAACAAACATCGTTCCAGACCGTTTCGCTAGGACATTTCAGTTCAGCAGGTTCACCATTGCCTCGTAGACCATCGAGCGATGCTCTAAACAATGGATATTGAACTGACTCGACACAAACAGGTAAGAGAATATCATTGTACTTCTCCTCAAATGCACGTCTTGCTTTATCTTCGTTTTCAACCCCTTGGCGCACCAGAGGGTTTAGACTTAGATCGACTTCACGAGCATAGCCTGTTTTTTCAGCCCAGAGTCGCCATTCCGTTTTATAAGGAGAACGATTTAGTAGGATGCAGGCGTCAGTAGCAGTAATACCACCTTTACGCCATTCCAACCATTGTTCGCTCCTTTGAGATAGATTGACGATTTTCATAGCTCTCTCCTGTATTTAACAGGAGGAGTCCCCATCGCGGGGGAACTCCCCCGCAAGGGGTTAAAAGTAGTTGCCGTCACCACCCTCTTCCAGTTCAGGATCAGGTTCGTGCAAACCTTCTTCTATAGGATCAGGATCATGCTGAATCGGCTCATCTGGTAACTCAGATTGAACATCGTCAACATTTCCCTTTTCCTGGATAGAAGCTTTTTGGGTTACAGCTGGTTCCATGCTATCAATCTCTGCATCACGCAAATATTGAACCGCATACTCCAACTCGGCACCAGAGAACCGACTTTCAACATACTCGTGAGTTGCTGACCACGCATTTTGCGCAATAGCTCTATCTGCAAGTTGTTTTAAAAGTGGGTCCATTTTCTTTTTATGCTCCAAGGCCAATGGACTTGAGGCTTCAATGACAGCTGGTTGTTTTGTGGTTTGTTCTGACGATACAACATGCGCTTCACCTTCAATTATGCGTTCAGCTTCATCTTGATCGTAAATTCCAGAAAACCCCAAACCGATACGCAGACCTTGGATAAAGCCTTTGTGTCGTAACTGTCGTTTCGTGTGAGTCTGCCAAGGGCCAATAACAGTGTAAGGACCGTACTGACCCGTTGCTTCGACTGGTGGACGATAGACTTCATCAAGATATTCTCGAATACGTATAGACCGTGTACGGTCCTTTCTGTAAACGATACACTCCACCCATTCTGGACATTTCACCTTTGCTCCGGGCATTTCAATAAGATTTTCAGAGTATTCAAACTCCACCCCATCAAATTGCTTGTGCTCGTTGGCAATCCGGCTCCAGCCATCAACACCAACAACAGGTACTATGCCGCCGCTTTTATCGGGGAAAGCGTATATTTCTCGCGTAAACGGATTCAGATTGTACTGCTCCGCTACGATGAGTAATGCCATCATCTGCTCATCAGTTGGTGCGCTTCCGTCTCGCTGCTTAAAGGCTGTTAGCTTTAAAGTTTCAAAAAACTTCTTAGCATCAACCCCAAACCGCTGAGCCATTCTTTCAACTAATGATTTCGTTTCTGGTTTTGTAGACATGGTGTTCTCTCCGTTGAGATGGAAGGGACACCATGACCCCTTAGGGCACAGTGCCCCTCTAGGGGTTAAAAATAGGAATCTTCGGTTTCGCAATCAATGTTATCCAATCGAAATAGTTCGGCGACTAAACCAAGACGTTCTGCCGCTTCTCTAACTTCGTTGTAATTCCATCCGAACTCAAAAAATATTCCTTCCAAAGAATCAAATCCGTCATAAATAAACAGATCACCATCTTCTCCACAGATTTTAACCAAGCGTTTTTCATCATCTTTAAAAAACTCCTGCTCAAATCTGCGTTGTAAATAAATGAACATCAGTAAAGGCTCATAGCCATCCGAAGCAGTTAGCGTCCCAGCACCTTCCAACATCGTTGGACAGATGGTGTTTTCGCTAGCGCCGCTTTTTACAGTTAGCTCATACCCTTTATTGGTTCTCATTAAAACATCAGGTAATTGAGATTGAGATCCTTTCTCTCTGGCAACATCGAAGCCAAGCTTTGATGCACCATCAGTAAAGACCCCGACAATAAACCCTCGGAGTAGAGCATGATTTGAAGCATCAACAGGCGATGACAACAACCAGCTCAGTGAGTAACCATCTTTTGATTCTGTTTCGGCTTCAAGAGAAGACACAGCTTTTGTTGTGGCGTTTACCTGCACTTCATCGAGGAAGGAGTACCCCTCTTTAAGCAGATCATCAACATGCTGATTTTCTTTCTCTTTCACGGTGACAGGAATCGTATCTAAGCTGGTGGCTCTGATTATCTGCCCATCGAGCAAGATAGTCTCTTTCCACCCGTTTAACTCAAAGAACTCTACCAATTGGTATTCAGTTGGCCCATCAGGATCGATGGACCATTGAACTGGCTTGTAACCAAGCATTACCTTGTCGATAGTCGTTCCACGTTCACGGATGTAACGTTTGCAAATCATGTTTTGCGTATCCATGAGATCCCCCTATCGCCACTGCTCACCGAAAACGTCTTTCGCTATGCGAATGACAGCTTCTTTCTCCTCACTTGAGGCTCGGATTAGCAATGATTGTTGTAAGGCATACTCAATGGCATTTGGCGCACCACGAAATTGCAACGTTAGTTTTGCCCAGCGCACAAGTGTCCGCGTAGACATTGTGATGCTGATTTGTCCATCATCCCCGTTTTCACCCATAAATAGTTTACGAATTTCATTAGCAATTCGAACCATACCATTACGAATGTTGTCAGGAAGACGAGGAACTACTCGCTCCAGAACGCCGCGTTCATCTTGCTCTGCCATATATGGCACAACAGAGAAACGATAACGATCCATTGCGGCCAAGTTCTGCATCATTACGCCTTGGTATAATCCTGATGGATCACCTGAGCCTGTACTGTTACCAGTGACAATAACGCGGAACATTGGATGTGGTTTGATGATTTCTCCACCATTCTGAGCGATAACCAGTGGACGACCTTCAAGAATGTCGTTTAAACCGGAAAGCTCTGCTGGGTCAACCAAATCAACCTCGTTAATGAGGAGGACATGGCCTTCACGCATAGCGATTGCTAAAGGGCCATACATGAATTGCATGACGGGAGTTTCTCCAGGCTTTGGTGAAATCAAGGCATGATGTCCAACTAAATCTGTGAACTCTAAACGACCATTAGCCGTAATTTGTTGCACAGGCCAGTTGAGACGCCCTGTAATTTCTGTAATGCCAGAAGTTTTACCAGAACCTGTTGGTCCGGTGACATAGTACGCATCACCGCAGGGATCATTCAAAAATGCTAAGCATTCTCTCAAGAACTCCTTTCGGAAAACGTAATCGGCGTGAGTTTGTGGAATAAAAGGATTGCTGCTATCGGCATAGCCTTTAGCGAGAATCTTTTCCGGAATATCCGGCATACCAAAAACATCACGTACTTTGAAGTTTGCATATTGTTGAGACATAGGTGCGCTCCTAATTGGTTGTGGGCACACCTAGACCCGTACCGGGCTAAGTGTGCCCGGTTGGGCTATTTCAATTAACGTTAATTGCTGTTTGTTTTTAGCGACCAGCTATCGCATCTTCACTCTCAGATGAGAGCAAAAATCTTTTTAGGCATAATTGTCGTATGCCTAAAAAGACTTGGTAAGTTCGGCCCTAAACTGGGCCGAATTTGATTATGAATACGCGGATATAGTGTCATTTTGACCAATAATACCTAAACGCTTAGCCCAGTCAGTAATAACCTCTTGAGCTTCAATAACACTACAAAATTGTCGTGGATTGATAGATATCGTTCGGCCACTGGCTAATTACAACACACCCGCGCAATCATCATACAAGTGAACTCTCATACTATCTTATCCCCAATGCAATAATTCTCCTGACCCAATTTGCTTTGAATGAACATTTACATAATGGAAAACGAAACACACGCTACTCAGAGACAGTGAACTATTGCTGTATAAAAAGGGACGTAATTTGTATTGGATCTTACTTGGCATGAACTGTCCTCCTTAGCCTGTGTCCTTCATTGTGTAACAAAGAGCCAGGTTATGGAGGCTTTGAATTTGAAACGCCAAATACCTGAGTACCGCTAAAAGCAATACCTGATACTGGCATGTTTTTTACCATACATGACTCCTATGACGCTTGTTTTCAAAACACGTACCACTACATGCTTTGAAAACAAGCCCCATTGGAGCTTGTTTATCTTGGCTATAAAGCTAAATCAACACATTCACAACAGGAACAGATACATACCCCGTGGGTAATTGCTGACCTGTGCGTTTAACAATTTTTGCTTCTTCAAGTACATCCAGAATACCAGCCAACTCAGAGTAATCTCTGATCGCTGACTGGTGTGGCTTGAACTTGAAATCAGGCAAACAAACCGTTGCAACACAAACTGGCTCTCCAGGAATAATACCTTGCTGACTATTATTCTTTGTGTCCGAGGCCACCAGCTCTAGAGCTAATTGTTGATTTGGATATTGGATCTTTCTCACATCACAATCATATCCACAAAAGTGTACAGTATTCATATAAGTTACCTTGCTTGTTAAGCAGAGATACCCTATCCCTTCTGGGGTAGGTCCCCCGCCAGGGTTAAATTACTGATCACGATTATCGTGCTTTTTGTTTAACTTTTTTTCTACAATCTTCTTGGTTATCAACCCAATAACAATGATAGCTATCAGGCCCCCCAAGATGAGCGAAAAATATAACAGGCTTCCTGTTGTCATTGTTCTGTCCTCAAAGTGTCATTCAGATCCTAACGAAAATTAAGCTCAAAATTGAGCCTATTTATCCACTGTCACTAAATGCTACCAGAATGATAGAACCAACAACGTAAGCTGCCATGAAAACTAATCCCATAACAACAGCAGCGACATTAGCTCCGAGCACAGCTGCGGGATGTACACCACCAGTCATAAGACCAATACCACCAGTAATAACAGCACCAGTACCTAAGCCCAGCACTACATTCAAGATGGCTTTCCAGAAAGTAAATGTAATTTTGTTCATGATTTGTCTCCTTTTTGAACGTTTTTAAACGACAGAGACAAACTCACCCCTACGGGGTAGTTGCCCCCGTCAGGGTTTTTATTTTTAGAGATGAAAGATGAGATGTACGTGTTGTACATCTCATCAGTCAAGTCTTTTGGTTGAGCTATACCCTTAAAGATCTACTTACCAAACCAGCGTTTTTCCTTTACGGATATACGTTGGAATTTCTAGATAAGCATATTCATCGACAGGTTTAGCCGGAGTCGGTTGTTCTTGAGCAGGCTCAGGAACAACAGCAGTCTGAACAGCTTTCGCTTTTTGTTCAGCTTTTTCTTTGATAACGGCCTGTACAGACCGCGCTTTGTTACTCGCTTTGTTCCAAAAGAACAAACCTAAGTTCTGGAACTGCAACGCAAGAAAAGTAAATGCTTTCGCAAATACCATTGCTCCTACGTACAATGCGCCAAGACTAGCTACGATAACAAAAACGAAAGTGATGATGTGCATGGTGTTACTCCTTATAAAACTAAGGGGAGCAACACCCTTGGTCGGGGTATTGTTCCCCCGATTGGGTTTTGAAATGCCATACGGCATATGATTAATGCTGATTGTTTGTGGAGACCAGCTATCTCACATAAAGCCGCAGAGCGACTAAAGAGTCTTTACTATAGCACTTCTCGTAAAATGTAATAAATCGTTCTATCTGCCCGTTCTGGGCACATTTGTAGCTAAGGATTCGTCAATAGACCTTTTATCCTGTATCTGCGTTTATCTGTATCTGTATTCAATTGAAGGAGAAAGAAATGACAGACTTAGCAGAAACCTCTTTGGAACAACAACCAACCAAAAAAGAGCGCAACAATGCGGACCTTTCTCGCCCTGTATTCAAACGAGTGCTGAAAGTGAACAGTCTGCAAGCTCAACGTGTAGTCGAACGCAGCTTTCAGCGCGTTTCCGATTCACTGTTTTCGATTGATGTTATTTTGCGAATCATTGGTGAACAAGATGAAATTGACCAAGTAGAAAGCATCATCCAGGAGCACATCGAGAAAGTATCCGTTGATCTTGATACCGCCACTAATCAGCTACAAAAGCTGATGGAAGACAACGGAATTGAAGGCGCTCCAGAATATACAAGCCCAAACCAGTACGATATCGAGATCAACTCACCACAAGTAGCTCAATTTGCTCACCTAGTGCGCAAGTTAGATAACTTGATGTTGTTAGTCGATACTCTATGGCTAAATAGTATCCTCACAAGCAAACAGCGCAAAGACGCCACTTATCAATGGCAACAACGCTTAATCAAACTTGCTGGCCGAATTATTGGTATTGAGAAGAGAGCTCGCATCTCAGCGCACTCCAAAGGCAAGAAAGATGAAGTTGAAGCAGCTGCTCCAACTCAAGAAACTACTGATGAAGAAATTGCATCCGAAGCCGACAATGCTGAATCTGGGGAAGATGAAAAGGCAGCTTAACGCTTTATGTCGGTTATCTATTGAGAGCCCTTCTACAACAGAAGGGCTTTTTTGTGTTTCTCACTTTCACATGTGAAAGTCAAAAATGTCATCATTAACTTTAACTATTCGCTATTAGCCACGAGTCATCTGGAATGTGACCATTGCGTACTGCGATTTTATAAAAATCGGTAATCGTTGTTACTCCACGTTGCAAGGCATACTCAAGATAGTCACCCGATTGTCTACTTGGAACATATTTGCTCATTTGTTCTGGAGTTTTAATGTAGTGACTCAGCTTGTAATCGACCCAGCCAGTCTCTGCGTTCGGCGTCAATGTCACTGTAACTACCGTGGACATACCTTTTAATCGGAAAGCATAACCTGATTGAATGGGCTCATAGTGTTCTATCGCTTCATTTTCAAACACACCATCAATTGTCCAGCCTCGCTGGTTATTGCTACCCTTTTCTCCCGAAATCATCTTTAAAATTTCCGATGAGTATTTCAATGTACTGTTGAAGCCATTACCACGACTATCAATTCGTGACGATTCATCATTCATCAATCGTTTGTTAGGGTTTAACAATGCGTACAACAGATTTTTATCTTCTTCACTGTTCAGATCTCCGTACAACTTTTCAAGTGTGTATTCAGGATGACTCTGCGTGTGGAAAGTAATAAATCTATGATCTTTCAATCTCTCAGAGATATGAGTACGGCCAACGAGATTGAATTGCAATAACCAGTCACGGAAAACACACCAGTCATTTAGCACGTCAGCAGGGATCGTTTCCGCTCCCCAAACATCTAGTGAAGCTCTAATTTTCCAATTACTACTAGATGTATCACCTTTGGGCTTGAGATAAATCAATTCTACATCGCGGCGATTAGGATCTACCTTAAATGCTTTTAGGGCAGAATGTTCCATAAGTACTGCGTATACATTGAATGGTGATTCTGAAAAATCGAGCTTTAGAACAGGCACATAATTTTTTCGCGTTGCCGCAGCGTTTATTTCATCTCGTATTTTCTCGAATGACCCAGAAAAATACTTACTCCCTTCATCAAGCATCATAGGCAATTTTGCTTCTGGGTGAGTATTAGACAAAACCACTTCGGCGTCTTTCATTTCTAAACTTGCCCTTTCAATAATTTGAGGAGGTATATCTGGCATCTTTGACGAGAATGTTTGACTGATCGCAGTTCGAATGCTCTCGTGAAGAAAGCACCTTAAAGGTTCGCCTTGGTCGGCCTGCTTTCGAAACTGAGTCGATTGAAGTAAATCTGCGTGTCCTTTATAGCCTAAAGACTGAGCCAGCCAGTCATTACGTTTGAATGCGCTCAGAACTTTGGTTTTGGACTCTTTTGCTATAAGAGATGCAAATGACTTGGCGATATTTTTGAATGCATCCGTTTGAGACGGATAAATTGGGTATGGAGTATCCATAAGTTAATCCCTTCACTTGGCTTAAAATTTTTGCTACGTCCACCTCGCGCAAACACAGCCATTAGTTTCAGGTTAACTGGTTTGCGGTATCACGTTTTGGCACTGGTGGATGCCGAGGGAAACGCTCAAACCTCATGGATTTAATCTAACAGGTTCAGCGAATATTTCAAACAAGAAAAAAGGCGCTCAAAATGGGAGCGCCTTTAATGTGTATACAACTGGTCTTTTTAATAACCTGGAGCACCTGTATCTGGAAGGATGGAGTCTCCCGCATCTTTTCTTGTTTTATCGAGATCAGACCCCTTCAATCTCTCCTCAGCTCGCTCTTGAGCATTAAGTCGAGTTCCATCAACATTAAACGCACTACCAGATCCAGTAAGGCGGTCTAAAGTCATACCAGCAGGATCGTCAAAGTGACCATTAACTCTCAGCAAAGCTAACCATTCATCCAGATTTACCTGTGTCCAGTCAATCTCAGATAAACGATCCAGTGGAATACCATCGCACTGAGGAGCTTTTGCAGGGCCGAAGTTCATTCCTAACTGAGGTCTTACTTGCTCCTGAATAATTCGTGATAGTGGAGAGCTAAAACAGCAGTATGCTTCGCGTTTTTCGATACATGCTCCCAGCACTTTTGATTTGCAATATGAACCAACCTTAGTGCAGCTATTCAATGCTCTTTTTGCATTCAATTCAAACTCTTCTTCTTCACACTTCCAAACTATTTGAATGATCATCATAGCCACAACATAAGCGGTATACGCGGCCATAATACCACTTAGTACACTCGCTGCCTGTTGTCCTACCATTTGCTCCATCATACCTTCCGATGCGCCAGCTGGTACACCAGCGCTTCCTGATGCAGATGCATTCCCTAGAGCTTTACTGGTTATTTTGGTGATTTCATCTTTGAGAGCCTGAATTGCCTCTTTTGCCAAGTCAGTGATTGGTTTAGTAAAGTTGTCAATCGCACCTGTAATGTTCTCAATATATGAAGTGAACGGCTTGGTGATTTCGGTCCAACCACTAATGGCTGGATCACGGATGGCTTGATAAGCACCTTTAATTGCACTGCCGTTATCCAGTGACATAATGGCACCATCCAGTTTAGGAACTGACATCATAAGAGTCAGATAGTCTCCCATAGATAGGCCGCTTGGTTTCTCACAACAATCCTGAGCCCCCCCAACAGCTTTTTTACATTCACCTGGATCGCCACCAAAAGCCTTACAAATAACGTTTTCTGTACCTGTTGGGTTATCGTTACCATCAGTACCAGTACACGCCATATCTTGTGTCATAAACTGAGCAGCATTCAGCAGTGCGGCAGCTCTGGCAAAGTCGGTACTTTGTGTCTTATTAACGTCTAAGCACTCGTCACCCATGCATTTTATTGGCCCACCACATGTAAAGTTTGTTTCTTTGTCTAAAGTAGGTACATCAACATCCGTCCCGCAATCAAAGGTATCTTCTTGCACATAACATGTTCCTGAACTTCCCTGAGCACCTTCCACACACTTAGAACTAACAAAACCGCACTGCGGGTTATCTTCCAGAACCTTACATGAATCAAGGTTGCCACCTTGATTATTTGGGCACTGTATTTCTCCTTGTGGGTCAGTCCAACACTCCATTTGCCCCTTGTAGAAGTCATAGTCAGCTTTTACTCTGACTTTTGTGCATAACTTAGGTATCCCAGGCAAAGGAGGCTCACTCAACATGTCCTCGCAAACTTTAAATCCATTTTTTACTACACAACCAGACGCATTTACATCAGATGGTTGCTCAATACAAGAGAATTGACCAGAAGCAAAACCATCTCGGATACCTACAGCTGCATCGAGACAACTCTGCGGGGTCCATGTGTCTTTGAATACTGCTTTTGAACGATCGTACTTAATTTTTATCCGACCAAAACCTTCACCATTACCAGCAACAGAAACTCTGATTTTAAAACTAACCACATCGCCTGGTTTTGTGTTTTTAAAGTGAGACGTCACATCAGTGTTGGGGTTAGTTTGCCAACTTGTACTTAGCTCACATGCACCGGGAGTTTCTGGGGGGAAGTTACTATTCGGACCTTGCCATACTTTGTTTTCACTGCCAGGAGGACCTACTAATACTTGCATATAGTCATCCCACTTAGCATATTCTAGTGTCGCTGAAATGATTGCATCAGGATTATCAACTCTAACCTGTGTTGCCTGCTCATAGATTGTACACCAGCCTGACCAGTAGTTATCGCCAACTTTACCGATCCAAAGTTCAATACAATCATCCCCACACGGCTTAATGTTAAATGGGCCATCATGGTATTTTATGATTTCAGCGTCATACTCATGCAACACTTCACAATCGGCACTTTTATCCGTTACCCTTTCACAAGTTCTATAATCTGGTATATGCGTTGCAATTGTATTGTTGTTAATGATTGTTTCAGCAGAACAATCACCAAAACCTTCTGATATCACATCAATGTCTTCATAGGTTTTCTTACTAAGGTTCATCAAGGGGTCATTGCTGAAATCAGGCTTTGATTGGTTTGTTGCATCCAAGAGAACTTTGTAGGCTGCTCCTGATATGGTGGGGCTCCCACTATTAGCATCACTCCATAGAGAGCTTTTTGCATTACCACCAATAGAATCCATACCATTGTTGTCATTATAGACACCTTCTAGTTCACCTAAGTTCGGGTTTCCATCTGGGAAGTAATAACTTGAAGGGTCACTATTGGAGCTGCTTGTACCCGGAAATAAATCATTTACATTTATAGTTCCACCACCATTTTGAAATTGACCATTTTCAAGTGTTGGAAAACTAATATTTCCGTTGTTAACTCCTCCTGGAGCGGACTTGAACGAAGACACTAAATCATTTGCTAAAACTTGCGCTTCTCGTCCTGCCTCACTAGCGCTATTGCCGTTAGCATAGGCATGTATCGGCAAGAAAGGGGTTGTCACTATTAGCAGAGAAGCGACAGCCCTCATCAACCTTGTATAATTTCTCATTACTTTATTCCTGTAACCCGTTCTTATTACCCCTCAACATATATCGCCATGATAGTCGCCCGACCGAGTTTCTTTAGACTGTGGAACTGTCCATTTTGGACAACACTGGGGTCGTTTACCTACGCTGCTCATGTCCTCCATATAAAGAAAAAGCCCCAAAACGGGGCTAGTTATTAGTGATTTCTTTGTTGAGCTTTAGTTATTACAACAATCATTCCAGCGCCATATCGTGTAAATAGGATCTTGACCTATTGCTGGAATTGTTTTCCCTATCCCCCACGTTAACGTTGACTCTCCGATAACATGTGAAGAATTTGTTTCTGCGACTGGATGCAATAAGGTAAATTTGTATTGTGTTTTGGGTAATGTTGGGCTTATGACACCATTACACATTGCATCAGAACCCATCGTCTTCCATGACAAACCTCGACGATGCAAAGCTGTTAGAACACGGGTTGCAAGTAGACTACTGTCTTTGATCACCCCTTTTCCACCATTTTGGTTTCCACTTAAAGGGTAAATTGACCCCCAACTACCTGCACACCAAAACAACTGCTTGAGAGGCTTACCAATACTCGCAGCCGCAGCGTCAGCTGTACATGCTGCCGCTGCTATAGGATTAGCGACAGCAGCAGCTTCGGGATTAGTAAAAAATGCAAGTTCATCAGAGTTCCAAGTAGGGTCTAACTCGGACAGGTACATAATATCTAAATCAGAGTAACCATCAGCATTGCAGGTCTTCTTCACGAACAGTTCCAACATTGTCATAAGAGGAAAGGCGTAAAAGTGATAATGCATAAATGAGCCATCACCACCGTCCATCGTTCCTTCTCCATGATGACCTTGGAACGTTCTGTCAAAGGGGAATCTAGTTCCATTAAGCACAGAAGAGCACCCTGGAACTCGTTGAAATTCAACCAAACGAGCAGGTTCCCACATTGACGTAGTTACACCTGGTCGTGGTATCCCATTGTTATCTTGGCAAGCACACAAAGGGCTCCCAACTGCATCAGACGGATAAGAACCACCACCTCCGCTCATTGTTGCCCCTGCCACTCGAATCGGAAATATGCATGACCAACAGATATCAGTAAAAAGTTTAGGGCCAATGACTTCTGCATTCTGGCATCCTGGATCAGCTTTAGCAGTCCCCGCCAAGGCAAATAGGGCCACTAATAAAATTGAATTCAATATTTTATTCACGACATAACTCCAACTCTAACTGGCTCAGATACTTGTGCTTGTTTTATTAATGAGTTCACTTCAAGGTCGAACGTGACGGGTTTGCCATGCAAAAAACCTTGCTGCCACTCTAATCCAAGAAGTTTTGCCACTTCTGATTGAGCTACACTTTCAACTCGTTCTGCAATCGGTGTTATGTTGTTAAGACGACAATACTGAACCGCCGCGTTACCTGCCAAACCCTTCAATTGTCCTATTTCAACTTTGCAAAATTGCCAAGAGTAAGATGTTAGGCGACTAACTGATGAGTGATCTTCTCCAAAGTCATCCATAGCTAAAGCAACATTGAACTGACTAAGTAAGGACCATGCGTTATCCAACTGTTCTGGTGTTACCTTTTCCGTGATTTCTATAACTACTTGGAATGGGGCTTTATCTGTAAGCTCTTTCAACAATTTGAACCACTTCATTCGCATGTCTGAAAAGCTCAATGTCTGTGGCGATACGTTAATAAAAATACTGGGGTAAAGCCTTTCGATAACAGGGACAAGGGGAATCAGAGATTTCATTATCTCTAAATCCACCATACCCCAATTAATCGGTGTTTTGTGGTCTGCTGGACCATAGACTTGACCTTGATGGTGCCATCTAGAAAGTACTTCTGCTCCAACAGTATTGCTACCATTTGAGGTAATCGTCTGAAATGCAGGGATCAGGTTCATTCCACAGCCTCCTTAACATCAAATTCCCTTACCAAAAAGTTATTCCCTTGAGCTGTAATTACTGTTGGCGTGTACTCGACTTGGAAGCGATTAACTACATCCGGCGTAAGCAGATAAACAGGAGCGTCAACTGTGTCCGTAACATGTTTATATGAATCCCAACCACTATCGCGCTCAAACTGAGTAGCAATATATGTGACTCTTTGAACCCCACGTTCTTGCTGCACTTTAGGGACAAGTTCAGTCAACAGTTCCATTTGCTTTTTATCTAAAGGGTCGAAAATGATAACGGCCTGAGTAAACTGACGAGTTCCCGGCTTACACTCTTCGCCGTGAGCGCAAAGTGGATTTATAACCTCACCTTTACGAGCAAACACAACTCCCTCAGCGGTACTTATGTCCTTCGATAGGTATATGCTTGGGTCAAGCAATCGCTCTCTATATCGTGGTGCCCGTGGTCTTTCGTTGAACTGCTGGTTATGCCAAAACCGCTTTACTGCCTGATCTTTCTTTTCTTCCCAGTCAATACCCGCTAGTTGAGCTTTAGCTCTCTCGATAAAGTCTTGCTCCGCAATTTCAACTGCTGGACCTCGAACTCCGAAGTCGCCAGACTCACCAGCATCCACCTCTTTTCTTATCCACTCCAGCGTCGATAAACCTGTAACTTTTGCGAGTTCTTTGGGATCGTGTCCAGGCTTAGTTTCTTCTTCAAGCACGACTATTGTTGGTACTGACGTGACATTATGTTTTTGGAACAAAACAGAGTTGATAACGACATTAGGCACTGGGTCCATTTGCTCTGCTAATTTTTGAACAGCTTTGATGCCATCACCAATGCTCATACCATCCGGAATTCCACGGAAAACCACTACCACATCATCTTCACCTGATGCCGTATCAAGGACGTCTTTCAGCCCTTCTTTTCCCAATGAGTAAGATGCAAAAATAAGAGTGGAGTGCCCTGTGTAGACACTTTTTTCGGCCTGTCTTTCTGCCATTGCTTTCAGCGTGGGGTCAGATTCTTGTAATTGCTGAAAAAACTGACGTGCTTCTACCTGAGATTGATCTAGATTTTTATTCTTCGCCCAATCAGGAAGCTCTTCCATTTGGCGAGCCTTCTCTGCCAACTCTCTTCCTTGCTCGATGATAGCCATATCCTCGCTAGTTAGAGGACTGTTACTAGCAAAAACAGAACTTGAAATGAGGGCCGCAACTAATACAGACAATTTAGAAAAGCGGATATGCGCGGCCAATGATTTGCTCATCTTTTACAGCTCCCCAATAGCGTGAATCAAAACTCGATATACTTTCCCCGAGAAACCAATAATGTTTCTCTGGAAGAACACCTTTCCCAAAGAAATGACTAGCAGGAACATTCAACTTATTAGCCAGTTGTAACCCTACTTGTTTAACCTCTCCGTTCACTACAACTTCCCAGTTTTTATTGACTTCAACAGTATCGCCTGGCATCCCGGAAAGGACTTTTAACATCCTTGTTCCATCATCATAAAGTGGCTCCATACCCTTTGCTGAAAAGGCGTAAATAGCATCTCTATGGAGTTCTTTATCTTTTAGGTCGATAAGGTAGACAGAATGATTAGGTAAACATCGCTCTAATTGAGGGTCATAACCGATTCGGTAACGTCCCGCAAAGGACGTCCCAGCAACCCAAAGAAGAGCAAGTACAATTGCAGCCTTTAAAGCAAATAGCTTCCAAGATTCTTTTCTAACAATGAGCTTCATTCCAGTATTACCTCCGAAGGTAAATAAATATCCTCAGGGGCACCTAAAGTAGCGGCACCATCAATAATCAAGTACCCCGCTTCTTTGAGTTTGAAGATTGCGTTGTTTGTTTTAAGCATCAATTGTTCGATCTCAGCCTCATCAGCTCCGGATGGGTATGAGCTCGCAATTTTCGTGAAATCCACAACAACTACTGGAGGCGTTAACGCTAATCGGTCATGAAGTGCTGCGGTTTCTTTGACCATGAAGTAATAAGAACCACCAAATCCACCAGCTGCACCTAACAACGCCGCAATTAAAATTGATTTAAAGTTCATCATCCTTTCCTTTTTAGTTATGCGGCCATGCCACGTTGATGCATTACTTGACGTATTGCGTCAGTGATATTTAAGCCCTGATCTACATACTTATTGATATCTCGGATGTCATCCGGGTCTGTTGAATAAAGTAGTTTTTGGAAATCACCTACAACCAAACGGCCAACACCAATGCCAGCTTTTGATTTAATGAAGATTTCTGAATAAGCACCTAGAATGGTGTGAACAGTTTTTAGGGTATGGAAACCACCTTCGGAAAGAGACAGACGGCCACTTCGTTTTACGGATTCTACTGACTCTTCTGTCTGACCAAGTAGGTACATGGAAGCTGAGTTCTCAGCAATAGCGCGACCCACAGGGTTTTCATACAGGTCGTTGATCGACTGAGTACAAATACCAATACTTCCACCGTACTTCCTTGCCTTACGGTATTGGTGTTCCATAAATGTACTAACTTCACCCTCTTTAAGCAGATCCCATGCTTCATCAATGATGACGACTTTTTTACGGTTACGTTCACCGAGGAACATTTCCTGCTGAATCTGGTAAATCATTTGCAGCAAAACAACCTGACGTAAATGCTTGCGGCCTTGTAGCTCATCAAGCTCCAGGACTGTAAAACGGTTTTGGAAGTTAACGTTATTCGAACCAGAGAAGTAGCTACCGTAACTACCCTTTGATGTGAATGCATATAGCTGTTGACCGATGTCTTTAATTCGTTGCTCATCAGACTCACAACACTTATCAGCGATGTGGTCTACAGTCATATCACGGCCAATAACTTCCCAGAGCTCGTTCATAATTTGCTTTAAACCTGCGAGTTGGTATTCATCCAACAAGCCTTTCTCGGATGCCATAGCTTTGACGATAGAGACAACACCATCCTCTTCTTCTTTCCAGTTCGTGATCAGTTCAAATGGGTTCAAACAAATGTTGGAGCCTTCGGCGAAATGCACAAAGTCCCCTTTCAGCAGTTCACACAGGTCTTTGTATGACTTACCTGCGTCTATAACCCAAACTTGAGCCCCCTCAGACAAGTAACTGAATATCAATTCGTTGGTAAGGAAACTTTTACCCGATCCAGATTCCGCTGCGACCACTAAGTTTTTGTTCGTGTCGCTATCATGCAAAGACAAGCTCATTAGCTGTCCGTTACGAGAAATCAATGCAGAGTGGAAAGTGCCAGTCCCTTTCCACTCGCCAAATACCGGTAATAGAACTGATGCCTGTTCAGTGGTCATGGTTTTATAACGAAACAGATCTTTTACGGCTTTTCGGTCGGTACAGAATGGCAAGCAATTGATAAACATTGGTAACGAGATAAATTTGTCTTCCATCATCTCGAAGCGGTTCTCGCGCCAGATGTTACGCGCCGCTGTTGCTGCTGCTTGAGCGCGTTCAGCTGTAGGAGCAAAAAGCACCAATGAGTAACTTACACGGACAGGTTTTGAGCCTTCTTTTAATGACTCATACAAAACATCAAAGTCATGCTTTTTGTCAGCAAGTACTGGAACAAATTTCAGCATAGGCCCGTATGCTTGGTTTACTGTAAACTGACGTTTTCTTTCAAGTGCATTCTTGGTGTTTTCAACCTCTGGGAAAAACAGGTTTGTCACGACCATGTAGTTTTCACGAATAGCTGAGTTGCCCCCACTGAGATCCCCAACAAAGGTGATTGCATCACCGAAATAGAAAGAGTCGGGCATTTTCTTCGCAGACATAACCTTAACGTGATAATCGCCTAAACGTAGACCGCTCTTATCAACTTCCAAATCTGTGCCGTAATCAAAAATTTGCTCACAAATGGGCTTGTCTGTTTCCCAATCGCAACCATCTGTTCGCCATGATGCCTCAGGCCCCCAATTGAGCATGGTATTCATTGTTCTGATGTAACCGACAGCAGTTAAGGGGACAGGGTGAACACCAATCGTTCTTAGTGAAGACTCAACTTTAGTCCGTAGGTTTGCCAGAGAGTCTAGTTCTTCCTGAGACGGTTCATTGGCATGTTTGATGGGCACTTTTACGGTGACGAACAGTTTTAGGTCGTGGATTAGACCAAGATCAAATGTTCCTTTCTTACATTTGGCAACCATTCTCTCGGTCGTATGTTTTTGAAGAAACTCCATTCGCTGCTCGATTGAAGAGGTCAACAGATCATCTCTGTAACCATCACGTAACCCCATCATTCGATACATTTCATGGTTTAAGTCAGGAGATCGAAACAAGATAAACTGCATGGTGGTTTTGGCCGGGTACTCCTGGTTCATAAAACCATTAACACGCTCTTGAATCTTTTCGTCAGCCCCGCATAGAGGATGGCAGTAGAAACCAAAGCCAATGCTTTTATCATCCATCAAGAAGGTGTAATCATCTTCTGAGTACGCAAGCACGGGGACAATCCCAGCAGCTCTTAAATGCTCTGGGATAAGCTTTTCTTGGAGCTTTTTTCTTATCGTAATAATGTTCATTTATCGCTCTCCAGCCATGTTTTCAGGTCCATATTCTGTGGTCGGCCAGCGTTGACTCGCCCATCAGGTGCAATCAAATAAGGAACACCTCGAATATTTAGTAACTGTGCGGTAAGCAGAGTGAGATCATGACGTTTACTGCTGCATGATGTTGGGTAGGAACCAAGCTTTCTTTGGCTAAGCGCTTCAAACGCTTTATCTTGGTCAGTTATGCAAGACAGAGCGCGAGCTAAACGGTTTGACTTATCACCAAGAATAGGTATCACGACAAACTTAAACGTGTATTCATCTTTAAGAGCTTTCGCCTCTTCCATTAGCTGGTGGCAGGCACCACACTGAGGGTCAACAAAGACCACTACTTCTTTTGGGCCAGTCCCAAGCTTTGCCACATTCATCGCATCTATATCGACATTCATGTCACGTAGCCTAAATCGGTCAGCGACATCGCGCATTTCTGTCAACGTACTGAGAGGCTTCTTTTGCCAGAGATCGTAGATTTGTCCTGAAATAACAAAGCGTCCATTCTCTGACAAAAACACGATTTGACCGTCACTTTCTACTGCATTGATGCCATAAATTGGCAACTCAACCATTCCAGTAATCTTTGCCTCTGCTTTCTGCACATCAGCAGCAGTAAAATCTTTCGCTGTTGCTACAGTACTAAGCAGCATGAGCACTGGTGCTATTGCTTGTTTCAACATACCTATCCTTTAACCGTCAGTTACTTTTTCATCAGTTGGCAGTTTATTCGGGATATGGATACAAGCCTGCATCTGTAGTTGCCCTGTTTGGTCAATTAGAGCGGAGAGACAAAAAAGCCCGGCGAGTGCCGGGCTTGGTTTAGATAGTCATACTTTTATTGAAGGGTCACAGGATCACTGCGACCACCAGCATCATCTATACCAGTCAAAGTAACTTCTGGCATTGCATCATAGCTGCGTTTGCTGATCGTCAATCTTCGTGATGAAGAGGCAACAGGTTCACCATTAAGCGTCCATTCAAATCCTTTTACACGACCATCGACATCATCACATGAGGCATACACAAGCCATGCGAATGTACTTTCTCTGTGGTCGATAGAACAAACCGGAGCTTGGTTTTCGATAACTTTTATCTTCAACTCTTTCTCCACTTCTTTGCCCATTTCAGACTTAATACGGAAGTTAATTGTGTGTTCTCCCGCGTCAAGCGTCATTCTTCCATAACGACCAGTGTCTTCAAGAGACTTCCCATTAACGGTGTACTGCATCACATTAATTCGGTCTCTTGGGTGTCCACCTTCAATATATGGACGAACCAAAACATCCAGAGGTTCACGATCTAGCTTATTTGAACCTGAGTATTCTAGTTCTACCTTATAGTTTTCAGCTTGACCTACCGTTATCGCTAACTGAGCTTCTGCTTCGTTACCACGAGCATCGCGCACAATGACCTTCACAAGGTGCTCGCCCGGCTCTGTGATTTCAAAAGAGCGAGACGTGTCTCGTTGATCTTTAAGCTTTGCACCTTCCGGTAAGATCCATTCGTAGGTAGGCTCTTCAAGCTTGCCTCGGAATCCAACAGGACGAACAGAAGCGCTAACAATAGCTGGTGCTACATCTGCATTTGCTCTGTAGCTGAGTGCAAACTCAGGCCAGACATATTGCCATACGCGAGCTTTGTATACCGTTTCCGATGTAGAAGACTCCTTGTAACCGTCGATCCATGCTGTGTATTTGATTTCAACACGAGCTTGATCCAAGTCTGCTTGATTTGGAACGTACTCAGCAGTGTTGCCTTCAATAATGGTTCCATCAGGAAGCGTGAAGAAACCCTTAACTTCGGCATCCAAATCTCGATAAGGCAGTCGAGTATCTGCGGTTAGTTTGTAAGTAAAGTCTTTCTCTACTAAACGAGGTCCATCAATACGAATACGCGGAGCTTTAACAGCTTTAAACTCTACGGTTTTCTTGGCCTGGCTATACGCATACGCATCATCTTCTGGAGCCATCGTCGAACGTACACGAGCAATTAGCTTAACTCGTTGTGGTTCTTCTCTGGTTAGCGTGATACGTGGAGCCGCAGTAGTGTAAGTCTTACCACCATCTTCTGACCACTCAATCACAGCTTTACTTGCATCAAATGCGTTCTCGCCATCCATAATGGTCGCTGAGTATTCAGAAGAACTACCCACCAAGAGCGTATCAGGACCAGGAACATCAACTTCAAGCGCTTCATACGAAACAATTTCTACATTTTCAGTGTACTTTTCTAAGCCCGAGTTTACGTTTACAACTTTAGCTCGAACTAGATATTTACCAACACCGAAACTCTCTACGAAACTGTACTTTCTACGCTCTTCTGTAGCATGTTCATTCCATGTCTGACCATCGTCATTACTCACTTCCCAGAAGACATCTCCAACTGAACGATAATCAAGCCGATCGACAATACCTAACTTAAAAGCGGCATTGAAAGGAGCTGCACCTGATAAACGACGAGTTGTAACCTCACCATCAATTTTGTTACCACGAAGAACCGTAGCAAAAATTGGGCTTGGAGATGCCTCGATACGTTCATATCCTTCAACTGGGCTAACAAGCTTCGCTTCTGCGGTAAATCGAATGTAGCTAGAGTCTACTTTCGACATTTCAACTGCTATTTCAGCTGAACCGTTTTCTGCATCCACCCATTCTGACATTGGTTCAATCTCTCCTGGAGAGATCTGACGAGACAGACGAACCTTCCACTGCCCCATAGTTGCTTCATCATATTCGTCGTTCCCACGGTACAAATCGCGTATATCGACTTTTACGTTCAGCGTTTGGATATCGAGAACAGTATTACCATCCATTGACAGCATTGGACGAATACCTTTGCTTGGCATTGCAATCAGTCGATATTCTTTAGTGCTCTTAATTTCAGGTACTTTTTCATATGAAGAGTCAACTTGGTAAGTTACTTCTTCCCACAGTTTGCGGTCATCTGTTCGAATACGACGATTCACCTTCATCGCTGTACCCATACCGGATGAATGCACTTCTGACTCAAGTGTTTCATTGTTCCTAGATATAGAAACCCTCAAGTCTGATGGCTTCGCATTCACTTGGACATCACCGAAATAATCACCAGTCATAGGAACGATGTAGATGTTGTCCTTGAAGTGATAATCGGTCATCAGATCAACTTGAGGAACCGCTGGGTCAACAACCTCGATGTTAAAGGTCTCATCCGCTAACGCTACACGAGCTCCACTACGAGAGAAAATGCTAACGCGCCAACTTAAAGGAACCGTTGCTTTTTCTGCCAATGAACCAATTAGTGTTGGTGTGTCGTATCGAGTATCTTGTAGCAGCCCTTCTGGAACTTCTTTCCACTCAAATAAGCAGCTTCTGTGCGCCGCTTCGGATACACGTCCACTCTCATCTTGCTTGGCTTTTTCAGCATCCATCGTCAGGATACAGCTTGGACCTGAGGTTTGTCGTAACTGAACATTTAAGTTCTGGATAACACGGTCTACTTGAGCAATATCTGACTCTGGTAAGTAAGTTACTGAACCCAAAGCAGAGACCACATTTAGCTTTCTGTTACCGCCGCCGATTTTTACCTTATCTTCGCCGTTAAACAGATATACACCATAAGTGACATCCTGTTCACCGATCTGCAATGCTTGACCAGATATACCAGCAACTCGATTACTGTTTACCACTTCGGCTTCATCTGGAATCTGCTCCCACTCAACAAAACATACAGGGTCTTTGATAGGATCTGATGATTGAGCTTCTTGCAGGTTCGTCGAATAGCGACATGGTACACCTGAGTCGGCAGAGACTTGGACATTGAAGTTGTCGATGACTTGTCGAACTTCCCAGGTATTGGCCGTTAAGCTTTCACTCGCTTTCCATGTTTTGATATTGGCTACCAAAACTGGTGAGTTAGGCGCTGTAGTCATAACCAAAAGGCTTGCTGTGCCAGCATCTGCACCATCAACAGCTCGAACTGGAATACTTAATCGTCCTCCAGTAGAAGCAAAGCTATGATTTTTCATAATGTCAGCAGTTTGGCCTGGTTCAACTCGAATACCGTTTACCACCAAAGGAATTTGAGCATCACTTCGCAATGTCACCATTACGTCGTATGAGCCAGTTACGACCGAACCATCACTTAACGTTAGAGGTTCAGTTTCGATGATGTTCTTACCGTCTGCATAGGTAAACTCATACGGAACTGCCGGAATAGCCATATTGCCGTTAAATCCGCCTGAAAGCGTAATTTCACGAGGTTTATAGTTAAACACTACGGCTTTTGTCGCTTCGTTACTCTGGTTATCTACAGCCTTTACGGTAAGAGTATAACTCTCACCTTCTGCCAGCGAAGGGAACATCACAGGGTATTCCAAACGGAATCGACCATTTGACTCTTCACGCCATGACAATTGAACAGATTCATCCGCCGGACCGCCGACTAAAGCAATCGACGTTACCTTCGGTGTACTGTCTAAGTTATCAGAAAGATTGATAACAACGTCATCCAAAGACTGGACATCATCAGTAACATTGACAGATAACGTTGGTGGCGTGTTATCGACTAAGATTTGCTCACCATAACTTTGCGTAGCACTGTTCCCATAGGTATCTATCGCTTCGGCAGACAGGGAATAGTTACCATCGGTCAGACTAGCAAAATCAAACGTCGCAATTTTAGTTTTATAGTCAGGTGAAGTGTACGATGAACGCGGCAGCTCGATCCGTTCTTCACCATTATCAGCATATGCTTTAAACACATTAGTGTCCCAATGACTTATCTGCCAGTTATTGACTCTATCATTATCAATAACCCGTACTGTCATTTGGCCTAATGTTTTATCAACAGAGACATTATCTATTGTTGGTGGATTCATATCCCAAAATGTGTACAGATACCCACCATGCACTGAAAATGATCCATCTTCTTTTGCTACATAATACTGAATTGGGCTGTATCCTCGCCCTGATGTCCTACTTACATTGACCTCAGCCTCACAAAACGTTTCATTTGCAGGGATCACACAAGCTCCAAAACCACTAAGCCAAGCTTTCTGGTTATATGGCCTTGCTTCTGAATGTATACGGACCTTATCCACCACGTAAGGGTGAGAGTAGCGTGGTCTTTCACTTGAGACCCACCCACCATCACTTAGATGATATTCAAGCTTTATTGGTTTAGGACCAAGAGAAGCCCCACCAGCTAGATTAAAATTAAAATCTGCGTAACGATGTGTTGAGTAACCACCAGCTTGGGTGAAGAAATGGAAATATGAGTATTTTTGAGGGTAGTTTAAACTTACATTTCGGTAAATAAATTCATTATCTTCCGAATCATAGGTTGTATCTCCCCATCCATATTTTGTTCCATTAAATGCAGTATGTTCCTGCTTTCTTCGTTTGTAACGAATTTGAACAGGGTTTTCATAAACATTCATACCCGATGTGTAGGGTTTCCAAATGCCTTCGGAACTATCGAATACTTCCGTCCAGACCTGGGGAACAACCTTATCAATCGTTGAAACTCTACTGATTTCTGTCTGGTTTCCTGCTTCGTCACTGATTGAAAAACCAAGAGTATACTCTGCTTGATTTTCAGGAGCCATCGAGCTACTGACTGCACTGCCGACAGGTAAAGATGCCACTCCCTGAACTGTATCCAAGGATGCGTTCGTTTCTCGTTTTTGCCCAGAAGAGTCGATGGTAAAGAATTTTGCTGACGATATACCGCTATCATCATCAATCCCTTCCAATCTCAACTCTTTACCCGCATAACCGTGGTTAAAGACATCAATACTACCCATACTAAAACCACTTCTGACCCACTGAATCTCCCCAGAAATAACAGGAGGTGTGATATCTACAATAATTGGGTATGTATCTGTTTGAACAGAATCTCCAACAGACGTAAGAATTTCTGCCTTAAATGAGTACTCGCCCTCCCCCGGAGCGGCTAGTTCTAACTCCGCACCATAATAGGACTTTCCATTAACTGTAATACGGTCTGCGCCTCCAAGCAGGTGACTCGTAGCCGAATTCACCACTGAACCGTCTGGCCTTACGATAGAGATTTTAACCTTACGGTCGATCCCTGCACTCAACGCGAACTTTATGTTCCCTGTTGGGTTGGCGTAAACGGTGCTTGGAGATAATGTGCGTTCTGCACCATCAGGTGTATTAAAGCTGTATTCTAACAATTCCGCTTGAGCTAATGGTGCAGCAATTGCGGCCATCGCACCAAGCAAGACTGGTAGCCTTAGCTTGAACTTATTCATAATGTTTTCTCCAATAGCTATTGAATAGGGTTACAAGAACCCAATACAGGAGGTTACTGGAGTAATCGGCTATACACAGACTGTGTAACTGCCCAATTTGAGCGTTTTTAAAGCGTTTTTCTGGGAGGGAAATCACTTGGCATTTTCTGACGACTGAAACCAAAAATGCCAAGTATAAAAGGAGGGGTTAAAGTGAGTATTGAGACCTTATAGCCCTAAGCCGTTACTGAACTGAATAGCTGCTGGAGCAATTTTTTCAGCTGACTCTAATGTAGCTGTCATAATCGCTTCTACAACCGTAGGGCTGTTGTATAGACCAACACCACCGCCGATACCCATTGCGAATGCCATGATACTTTGACGAGCGATACCACCAACGATACCTACCAAAATCATTGAACCAGCAATGATGCGACCCAGTGTACCTTGAGTCCAGTCGGTGATGGTGGTCCAAATGTCATCGAACTCTGTACCACCAGTACCAGCGTGAGCTTGGTTCGCAAACATAAGTCCAACGATCATTACTAAACCGACGTGGAAAAGAAGATTGGCTTTATTGTTAGCCTTATTTGTGATTTCCATGATTGTTTTCCTGATTTTCAATCTTAAAAAAGGCAGTTGAGATATTCAACTGCCCGTTATATCAAGTACTTACAAAGTACTGTTAGGTATGAAATCACATACCTAATCCGTTGCTTAGTTGAATTGCAACTGGGGCAACTTTGTCAGCAGTTTCAAGAGTTGCTGTCATGATAGATTCAACAACGGTAGGGCTGTTGTACAAGCCGACACCGCCGCCGATACCCATCGCAAATGCCATCAAGCTTTGACGAGCGATGCCACCAACGATGCCTACCAAGATCATTGCACCTGCGATGATTCGGCCAAGCGTACCTTGAGTCCAGTCAGTAATGGTGGTCCAGATATCATCAAATTCTGTACCGCCTGTACCAGCGTGGGCTTGATTGGCAAACATAAAACTGATCACCAGAGCCAACGCCACCCAGAACAAAAGGTTGACTTTATTGTTTGATGTGGATGTGACGTTCATTTTGCTAAGTTCTCCTATTTAGTTTCTGAATTAGCTTTGGGTTTTATCGTTTGCAAGGGTTTGAGCATAGGTACATCTTGTTGAGTCCCTTCCCCAATTACCCACTTGCGCGGTTCTATTTCGGTGTAAACGTACCCAGTCACAATCAAGTCACCATTGGTATCCTCCCAAGGGGCTACCCATATGCGCATGACCTGTGCTGGAGTACGAATAGGCACCGGACGATTCGGGAGGCGCGGTGTGACGTAATTGTCTATCACTGAATCTCCCGTCGATGATGAGTTGGCTATCTCTCCTGGAACAGAAACAGGCTCTTCTCCAGGCTTTACTGAGCGTGGGATATTGCCATCGTTTGTCGCCGCATAGACATCTCGCGCTGACATACACTGAACACCATCAGGAATACCTGAACAGCTATACTCATCACTGCCGATTGAGGTACAGCCTGATAGCAATAAAGCGCTGCCCAAAATCATCGACACTGTAGATTTTATGGGCTTAACCATTGGAAAGCCCCCTGTGAAACTGCCCTTTCTGGTCAGCTTTTGTGTTTTTTTCGTCATTATTTTGTCCCCTGCGATTTAAGTTTTAGTTGCTGCCCCTTGGTGATAATTACGTCAATTTGACGACCTGCATCGACCTCTATTACAGGGAACATTCCCTCAGCCATATCAAGATAAAACTGAGCAACCTTCTCCATCGCACTTGATGCGCCTTTTGATATACCACTCTGCATAGTGTTTTCATTGAACACGTGTTGATATACAGGTGTGTCTGTTGGATTAGTGTTGATAACTGGAACTGGGTTTGTATCAAGCGCTTGAGCAAAGCCACTCAAGAAACCAGCCGTCAAAGATTTGGCTATCATTGCACCTTGTTTAGATACTAAGCGGCCACGTACACCAGCTTTACCATCTTCACCCACTGCATATCCGTCCAAGCGAGACTCAATTACGCCGCCGTCTTCACGAACACAGGAAATAACCTCGCCTCGTAGATATGCCCTTTCTGAGCTCAGATCGCCGTAACCGGATACAATCAAGAAACACTCACGAACATCGGCTCTGAATCGGTTAGGTAAAATAGCTTCCTTCTGGAGTCGAATTGTTGCTGGGAAAGGGTCTTTTCTTGCTCCCTTTGCGGTAGGAGCATCCATACCAGTGATCGTTACACCAGTAAGAATTGAACCCGCAGGTAAGTAGATAGAGTTGTCTTGGTCCTCCTGCTCTTCCGCCGCTTTCTCTTCTGCTTCGTTGTATTCTGTGTAGTTAACAATTCGAATGCCCGGTTGAGCGGTAGGTTTACCTGATCTATCCGATTCCTTACCCGTTGGTTTGCTGTGAGAGTTAGCTGGTAGTGGAGCTTTCTTAAAGAACTCATTAGGGTCCTTGTAATCAAGCTTTTCGGTAGAGGTGTATCCACCAGCTTGTTGAGCGCCCTGTTCCTCTGTCAAACCAGTTTCAGCGCCACCAGCTGTAGGCTTCCCTGAACGTTTTTCAGCGTCTTTCTGAGCTTTTTCTAAATCTCGCGCTAAGTTTCTATTTTCTTGAGAAAGCTCCTTAACATCGCGTTTCAGCTGTTCGAGTTCCTTACCTATATCAACTGATGCACCAGCCTTCGACTTAGTGTTCTCCAGTTCACGTTTTACTTTGTCCAGTTCACGTCGCAGTTGTTCTTGTTCAGCTTTCGTTGTTTTAAGATTGCCAACCAATGCATCCATACCCGCTTCACGAGTGCCCTTGTCAGTTAATACGTGACGGATGGTTTCTTTACGACTTTTATTGCTGGAGTCACTTGTACCTTCATCAGAAAAAAGACTCACAGCCACAAACAGAACGAAAACACCACCTGCAACAGCAACCCAACGCTTTTTGTTTGGATCGAGCTCGTTCCACCAATTCATATTAATCATCGTTTACATTCCTCCGCTCAACAGTGAAGGACGACGAGTAGCCGATTCGGTTTTCTCGCGCTGTTTTACTGCCACGTACACTTCGGTTTTCTGACCTGGCTCAAGAACCTTATGCGGCCATGAAGTCACACCAGCAACACTCCAGTTTCCGCAAGATTGCTCTTTGAACTCAATAGGTTCACTTGTGACGTTTCGAGCAATACCTACAAATACAGTCAAATGATGCCCCATCATCATTTGTCCATTTGCAAAATTGACTGAAATACCAGGCTGCGCACACTGAGGTAATTGAACATTGCTTGGAGTTCGATTCATGGAGTAGCCATTAGGGATTTCACCAAGAGCCAGTTTTCTGAATACTGTTCGAAGTGTTTCGATATATGGCTGACTTTGCTCCCAGCTTTTAGCTTTGTTGTTTGCAAACATGCCAGGTATTAAGCTGTTATTGTCGAGCTTCAAAAACACTTCACGAGGTGGGATTCTTTGAGGAACCATTGTTAAACTCAGCGCACGAGCTTCTGAGCCCTTTTCTGTAATGAACATGGTTACTGGGTATTCTTTTGCCGTAGCCACATAGATAACATTCTCTTTGATGCATATTTCCCCACATTCACCTTTATTTTGCCCCGGCTGTAAGGATGTTGACGTCACTTCCGGCTTACCAAATGGAGTAACGATTCGGTTGGGATGACCGATAGCAATAGGGATGATCTGATTAACCCCAGGCTCCATAACCAGTTGTGAGTTTTCAGTGTAACCACCAGCCAAATTCGAGCTATTGGCCTGAGTAGTTGTAG
Organism: Vibrio sp. 1401; assembly: GCF_033340295.1. Taxonomy (NCBI): domain Bacteria; kingdom Pseudomonadati; phylum Pseudomonadota; class Gammaproteobacteria; order Vibrionales; family Vibrionaceae; genus Vibrio; species Vibrio sp. 1401. Next base: position 41,589 of record NZ_JAWOWF010000016.1, on the reverse strand, counting down.
CTCTTTGTTTTGCTACTGAATCAGGGATTACGGGGGCTGGAACGTTGTTCTTCATAACACTGACAGGAACAACTGGTATTTCATCATCTGATGCATTCACTGCACTTGAAACACCAAGCGCAATTGAAAGCGCCAAAACAATCGAATTAACCTTCATTACGCTTTCTCCGGCTCTCTTCTTTACGTTCTAATTTGTCTAAAACACTCTTCGTTCGAGGGCGACCTTCATACGTGGTCATATAATCAAGGACAGGCATATAGTTCGAAACGCGGAGCTCAAACTCGTATGTTCTGTCTGTACGTTGCTCTTTTGCGTCAAAAGCAGCCCCCTTAACAAAGGAGTGCCCATACACAAAAACCTTGTCAGTCGTTTCTTCGTATTCGACGAAACGAGGTTCGAATCGCATAGTGATTCGGTCTGCTTGAATCTCTTGCGCTTGGATTTCAAGTGCATCAATAAACTCTTGATAAATAGTCGGTGCTAGAATTGGCTCCATACGTTCTTTGATGAAGTTAACGTTGCCGGGAGTTACGTTACCCATCAGCGTTCCAAGAGCCCATCCCCACGCCTCTTTGTATGATTGAGAGGCATTTTTTTGTGATACCCAAGCTTCTTCATTCAAAGTCCAAGGCTGAACGGTCACAATGGTCTCTTTGCTAAACAACTTCACAGCTAGCAGCAAGACGGTGAAGATCAGACCGAGGACGAAGACTCGCCCCCATTTATTTTCAGCCTGAGTGCCCTCCCAGGTTTTTAAATACACCTTTAAATTCAAGGGAAATACCTCCGGATAAATGGGTTTTTCAAAGATTTTGCTTTTGTTGCGATGAATCCCCCCCAATACAGCATGTGAAGCATGTAGCCATCAGGGTGGTTATCACGAAATCGACGATATAAATTGGTCACGGCCAAGCCGATTAAGAAAAAAATCAAGGCTTTGCCCATCATCACTCCGATGACAAGGCCAAGAAGCATAGGAGCCAGCTCATCTGCACTCCAGAGCAGCATGTGCGGCGGTTCGTCTATACGACGTGGGATTTTGACGGGCTTCATTCCATATCTCTTCCAATTTCCAATGTCGCCAATTCTGGAAGATTTTTTCAACAAACACGCCACGGGCTAACGCCCTTTTTGGGCAACTTGGGCGAAAAGTGGTCTTATAAAGAGAGAAACGGCATAAAGCCGTTTTTAGAGCGGGTAATGTGAAAGGTTAAAACAAGCGAACAAGATCGCCATACTGAATACCAAAAAAGAAACCTACGGCAAAGATTAACTGCCAAAGGATAATTTGCCCTACGCCCCATGATGCTCCAGAGCGTTCAGAGCTATTTGCTGTATGTGTATGAGAAGACATATAACCTCCAACTGATTGCTATTTAATTTTTCTTTATTCTCACCTGATCTCGTGCTCATTTCACAGCGCTGTATTTGTCCATTTGGGAAGCATTAAGACTTTCACATGTGAAAGTGAGTGACACAAAAAAGCGGCCAACAAATGGCCGCCTTTGCAATGTAATGTGACTTATCCGTTTTGCGCTTGCTTCTTCTGCTCTTGATATGCTGCTTTCATCGCGCTTTGGGTCTTTTCTACCCACTTCATTCCATCGTTACAGTCCACGTTGTCAGCGGCAGACTGAAAGCTAAGAGGTTTTCCATCTGGGTTCATGTTCCCCATAGCCAGAAGAAATGCATAGAGAGGATGTGTTTTCGTTACATTCTGAATATTTTCTATGGTTATCGGTTGATCGCACTTCTCTTCTAGTGTCTGAACCATAAACTCCGAAACTTCGGCGCAACTTTCACACATCAGTTCGAAGGTCTCAAAGAAAGTTTCCACTTCCTCCGTATAGGGTTTATCTGTCTTCGCCACTGCTGGACCTGCAAGCATGAATGCGGCAATGATTGTTAGAGCAGTCTTTTTCATATTGAATATCCTTTGGTTAAACTCGTTTTTGTAAATTGCCGAATGCAAGTCCCAACAACACACAACAGAGCATCATCACAGCGGGGATTACAATTGGATTTAGAGCTATGGGAGCAAAAAAGGTAATAAACAGCCCCATGCTTAGGAAGAACGTTCCTCGAATGCTATATCGGTGGACAACAGGGCTCGCATAGTCAAAGTTGGTTCGTTTGATCTTCCAACTCATCAAACCGTCATAAACCGCCGGGATGAACAAGATGAGCAGATACGGTGCCCAGGAGGACAAAAGTGCTAACCGCGTGTAGAACTGGTAAATTACATTGGTAAAGGCTTCAATTCGCCCCTCCACCCAAACGAACCATGCTTGGCCCATATTCTCCATTCCTTTCGACTTTCTACGTTCCTCTTCTGTTGGAATTAACGTGTGATACATAGCAGCATAAAAGCCAGAATCAAGCACACTAGTTTTGTACCAGTCCCCAGCTGTATCACTAATCCACTGTCTAGCTTCATAGCCTAAGTTCTGCTCCACCAGCTCTGATTCACGCTGAATTGTTTTATCTGTCCAATCACCAGGTACTAGCAAAAGAATCACCAAGACTTCAATGACTAGCAACCAAGCGACCAGCCACAACGGCTTCTTCATAATTGGTTCTCCTTAATACTGTTTTTACACTTTCGCTAGCGACTAACTGATACAAAGCCTTGCGAAGTTTGCATTCATTCTGATGTTGATGTGGAACAATGAATAATTCACCTTTATGGTCTGCAAGCCAGTGAGAAAAAGGCTCACCTTTCTCCACAGACCACTTGTTACCTAGTGAATCTTCAATCTCAATTTCTAGCGCTTTAGCTGTTTCAGTGATGATGGTTTCCAAGAAAACCCCTAGTCTTACCGGGTCCTCGTACTTACGTTTGTTCGCATGGAACACTACACCGCTATATTTATCTAATGCCTCTTCCAAAATCGGATAAATCACTGGCTCCTTATCCGATTTGATCCCATCAGTGATGAGACAACATAGTTGCTCAATCACATCATTGGTTGCAGGCCAATCAAAAAACAGCAGTGCCAGTGTGTGTGCATTTTTTCGATCACGCTTTCGGATCACGCTTAGTACTTTCTTGTGCGGATTCACATCAACCACTCTAGTAACCTCATAATTTTTATACTTATTCGCACTCATATTTCGCCATTAAGATGTCAAGATAGGTAGCCGTCCCTTGACTATCTTCCCCCCAGAGATTTTGGCTATGTACTCAAGGTTGGGCAGCATCCCCAGGAGTTGCGTAGAGAACAATTCAGCTTCTTCTTCCATAAGCCGTTCCCCTTGGTTGCCCCCATGCATAATCGGCTGCTCACCGTCCGTATTTTGGCCCTGCGTTCTCATGACGTAGTTCAAACGTGTTTTCGGTAAGTTGTCTGTAATGAACTTTTGTGTTTCAGGATCAATTACACGCAATGAGAATGTGTTGTTAATGTTTCCCAGAACCTGAAGTGCTTTATCTTTACTCCCCATCCGAGCGGCAAAGTCAGCGAATGTTTGTGTTGCAACAAATAGTCGAAGTTTCGCGCCACGACCTTTGTTGAGAAGCTGAATGAATGGGTCATTGATCACCTCTGCGGCTTCGTCCACAAAGATATTGACGGGCTTATTGTTGACACCAAAGTTGTATCTATCACCAGCAACAGCTGTTAAGTCAGATAAGAAAAGAGAGCCGATTGCAGAACCAACCATACTGTCGGTCAAACTATCCAGACCAATGTATGCAACCATGCCATTGTTTATTATTTTGGCTGAGTCACTTATTGGCCTGGTATCATCGACATCGCTTGAATCGGGAGACAGCATCTTTCCTAAATCACCCGAGGTAAGCATGTTCATGATAGGAAGCAGTGAAGCAACCATTTTCCCGAAGTGTGCCGAGTCATGTTGGAACATCGACAATAAGCCTTCCAAATCTGAGTGAGGAAACTCTGGTTGAATAACATCTTGGTAGAACTTCATCATGGCAAAAGCTTGCTTTTCTCTATTGCCATTTTTCACTTTTTCCAAATATGGTGCTGCTTTTGATTCCCAGTCTTCCATAACTCGTGCTGAATAAGCCTGTACGGCTTTGATAACCAGACCTGCGGCACCACCTTCCAAAAATCGTTTCAACAGAACAATGCTAGGACGTTCATAAGTCAGTACAAGACCTTGAGCGATATTGTTCAGTGCTTGCCAACCAAATGATTTGAATGGATCTGCACCTGCCTCCGAAGGTATCAACGCGGCCAAACGGCTCGCAATCTCCGTCACACGGCTAAAGTTACGTAGAGGGTCCAATCGCACGGATTCATCTGGGAACGCAGGGTGAAAGGAAACAAATCGCTCTGGATGGCCCATAGCTTCGCAAGCTCTCCTTGCATTGTCCCTCATTTCTTTATCACCCTTAGGGTCGATAATGATCACTGCTTCATTGCGCAAGACAGCTTGCGTGATCATAATGTCGAACATACGAGTCTTGCCTGAACCTGTTGTACCTACAATAAGCGTGTGGCCTTCTGTATGCTTCAACGGTTGCATCAACTTCTCTTCTTTTGGTTCAACACCGTGAATCCATGTTTGCCCCATTGGATCTTCTTTCTTTTTGCCTTTAAGGACGCGAACCGTCTTCTTGATTAAAGGCTCTTGAGCAGTAAAGGTGTGCCAGTCACGTTTGATGATTTCAAATACACGCTGAGCATGACGCTTTTCCCATACAAAACCATGACCAAGCCACATATCATCTTCTGAGCCAGCCATCATTTTTTCTAGCTCTTTTAAAGAGATAAATTCCAGTTCACGACCAAATAGATGCTTCTGGAGACGATGTAACATCATGGCTTTTGGGATTCGGGACATTGCCATAACACCACAAATACCAGTCATCCAATAAAACGGTTCCGGAGGCATTGACTCTGCCATTTGATTAACCGTCAAGGCCACACCGCTGGCAGCTGCCCACCCTAGCGCTGCACGACCTTCAAAATTTGGCCTCCACGGCATTTCATACCCAAGTGGGTCATAATCCATGCTCATCTATCTTTACTCCACCTCTAACCTTAAATTCCCCTGGCGAATAGTCATTCTTGGGCGTCGTTGCCCACTAGCGAGTAATGCTCTCAGCATAGATTTGCTAAGATTCGTACACTCACCAGTTACTTTCTCCAGAGCCTTATCGCTTGTTACCAAACACCCATCCTCCTTAATGACCGGACCGACTAACCATCGTCCTTTTTGGTTTTTTATCATTTCTTTCAGAAGCCTAATGGCCTCCTCTGCATCAATGTCAGACTGAGGAGGTAAAAAGTCCTCATCACTAATTTCTTTCGCCTTCTGAGGCTTTTTAGGTTCCTCGTCTTCTAGATCTATTTGCCCGACCACTTTTGTCATTGGCAGTTCTAAATCAGAATCGAAATCCAGACTCACTGGCCGCGTTTCTTTTGGTGGTTTATTTACCGTTGTCTTTGGTTTTTGGCGCTTAGGTAAACGTGACACATTTTGCTTTTCCTCATTAGAAGCACTGTTTTCACTCTCATTTTTGTGCTGTTCGGTTTGAGTTTTAGCTGCTGTGCCCTTCTTACCTTGTGCCGTTTGTTGTGCGATTCTTTTATTCTCAGATGAGCGGCCACCTGTTTGCTCTCCGGGCAGTAATGCTGAAATATCCATTGCAGGTTTAGGCTTTTTCGGCGTAGATTGGTTGGTTTTCTGGCTCTTAACTTTCTTTTCTGAGTGTGCCTTTTCAGCTTTCTTGCCAGATTGGCGTTTATCATTTAGCGCACTAACTTCACGAATTGGGTCAAAGTCTTTCTCAGCTTGTTCTATCGCAGCTTTGATAACATCTGAGATATCAGAAGAAAGTAACAACCCTTTAATGCCACTAAAATCATGAACCTTCCGGTTTGGATGAACTGGGTCAGGCACGATAGCGCCAGCGTCAAATAACGTGTTCAAGACTTCGGCTGGAGCCCCAAGCGCTCGGGCACCTTCTGGATAAAGGATCACTGCTTTTTTCTTCATAAAGCAAAGCACTTCACCTAATGTTTTGTGTCCATCCAGCACAGGAATAATGGCTTCTTTTAAAATACTTTCTGCCGCGCCGTATCCACTTAGAACATTCTCCAAATGACCACGCACATCAACATCACTCGATTTATCCTGCTGGCTGAAAGAATATGTCTCTGCATCTTGGAAATGTTCTGTTGGAACAAACTCTTCACGCTCTTCCATCTCATGGGAGTAGTCATAGGCATCCAAAGGGACAGCATCTATTGGTGCAAACATATCCTCTGGCGGCATTGGTGGGGCATCAAATATTGCGCTCGGTTCAGGGCCAAAAAACTCATTCGGTGACAAGGATGCTGCCGTGTTTGCGGATGCTTTAGGCTGACGCTTCTTGCCCGAGCGAATGTTGTCTATGCCGGGTAAAGATGTGTCTTCTTCGCTTTGTTCTGTTGGAACATTTGGCGTTTCAGCTTTGTCTTTTTGTGTTGTATCAGGCTCGGTATTGAGCCCAAATGCATCGAATGGAAAATCGCAAACTCCTAATGCCCCACCAGCATCTTTCAGCCCTTTCAATGGATCGTCTAATGCTAATGGTGCTGCGGTTTGAGCGATTTCTTGTGCTGATGGTTCTTTTGGGGCATCAGCTTTATCGTCATTCTTGCTTGTTTTGGTATCGGTGGAAGTGCCACCTTTCGGTTCCGATGATTGAGAGTCCGTTGAGGGCGGTGCTGCCATAAAATCTGGAATTTCGAATCCATCATCAAGAGAACCAATAGGCTCTGGTGTAGCGGTGAGCGAATCAGAGTTCTCATCTCCATCTTCCGGTGCATCGTCATCAAGCTCACTGGCATCAAGTTCCTGTTCGTCCTCATCGCCAATAACTTCACCCGCGATGGCCGCAGGCGGTTCAGTGGTAAAAACCAACTCCGACGATTCAAGACGCAGCATCTGCATTTTGATTTTCCCTGTGACTTCTTCCCCTTCTTGAGGTAATTCAGGGATAACTTCCCAATAACGATAGAAAACATCTTTGCCATGCTCTGGTAATACGTTTTTCAGAGCAAAACCACGCTCAATTAAAATATCAGCCAAGGTATCTGGATCACGAGGAATGCCAGGAATTTTATCTTCCGTTAACAAGTCATAAATATCACTGGCTCCCTGCTTCCATGTAATGAACACACCCTGATGTAAATGCCACACCTTCGCGCCAGGCTCATTGACTTTCCATTTGCCCGTTTTAACCAATCGACGTAAAGCATCAAATACATAACGCTCAACAGGAACACCGTAAGCAAACTCATCGACATCTAGGCGATTCTGTTTGAGGTCACGAGAAACACTTTCACCATCAGCTTTAAGCATTAACTTTGTTACCGGGTCATTGATTCTAAGACCTGATATTGCCTGTAGCATGGATTCAACAATGTCTTTACCGGGATCAGCTAGAAACTCCAAAGCCTCTGGAGTCAAAATTCGTTCGACGGTCAGCAGCGAAAATTGCTCGTGCCGTTTGTGTTCTCTATCTCTCCAACGAAGAAAATAACGACTCACATTATGGCGCTTAGCCCAGTCAACCAGAGTTTCTGAATATGGGTTCCACGTTTTACTACCATCGCTGTTTGTGATCACAACATCAGACAATGGCTTACCAACGTCATGCAATAACCCTGAGAAACAACATGCCAAACGCCATCGCGGCTCATTGTTTCTTCGTTCACGAGGGGAGCCTGAAATTGAGAAAATAACTGACTCAGATGCCTGTGTCGCCCAAAAGGCAACCTCCAGCCCATGACGAAACAATCCACCAGCTCCCCGATGATGATGAGCTTCGGATGCTGGTAATAAATGAACAAACGCCGCGTAACGGCCAATTACAGGCATGACTAAACGGTCGTACTCTTCTTGAGTAAAACCTAAAGTGCTCCTGATTTTTTGAATAAGTTCGTTCTGTGTCTGCAACACTTTATCGACTGGGGCCATTGGTAGCCCTTTGGCAAACGGCGGGTATCGAGGTATCTCTTCGTCAGCTAAATCCCTAACCTGGGAAGCTACTACCTCTACTTTTTTCTCACCGCGCCCACCAAATAATTTTTTAAAGGCACTACTTATCATCTGGTTCTTATTTACCTGCGCTTTTTCCGTGCGTATATGCTCGCAGACCCTTTTGTCTTCTCATATCTCCCCTCCTGTCCATTTTGGGCAGTTTGAGGCGTCAGAGATGATTGAGTGACCAGATAAAATACACAGCATCATTATTTGGTATCAGGAGAGTTGTATGGAAAGAACATTGCCCGATGCTGCCTATTTGGCACTTGATGCTTTAAAGCGCCAAGCACAGGCAGTAACCGCTAACAACATGCAGGGAGACAAAGAGGCTTTGCATCAGGCTCAGTCTGACATGTCTCTTGTTAATAACTGGACAACAGTCATTACTCGTAAGCTTTTAAGCAACAGTGATGGCCGGACAATCGACACCATTGATGAACAATGGTTGGAGCAACAATTCAATGGGTAAGCAGATGATTAAAAAGCAATTAGTAGTACTTGTAGGGTTAGCTATTTTGGCTGGGTGTTCCTCAACCAAAGATATCCCACCAACAAACGCAGAATTGCACCAACGCTACGGCATTCCTCAGCAGCCGACAGATCAATGGATTCAAGAGAACCTTCCTATCTACGAAGCGAAGGCTGACAAACTGCTTGCGTCTGATGATGATGTCGATGCCTATTACTTCCTTTTGAATATTGCTGAAAATCGTGGCAGTGCTGATATCGAAGCACATAAGAAGCAAGATCGTGTAGATCGTGGTCTCAATGTTTCTTATGAAGATTTAGGACTGGGTGGAGCAGCATTTCGCAAACCCGATTACATCCATGTATTAGGTCCAACAAGTAGTCTCGGCGCGAATAATGAAAGCGCATTGATAAAACAGCAGAAGGATAAAAATGGTTCCAACATGGAAGATGCCATTTCCGCATACAAAAAACTTTCTTCTGGTGTGAAAGGCAAAGGGTACTCCTTATACGAACTATCACGCTGGGAGCGTTTCTGTGATAGCGGTAATGGCATGGATGAACGCGATTGGCAGTTCATCGAGAAAGAAAAAGGCGAAACAGGCAGTATCCCAAGCGATCTGGTTGGTCAGTGCAATCCGCCACAACACACTTACCAAGATTATCTCACCGCTTGGACGCAATTTTGCACATCACAAAAAATGACGAATGAACAGCGCAAGATCGTTCGCAGTTCTACTCGCCCATTTACAGTGGTAAACCCATGCAAAGCCATAAAGTAACCACCAGCTCATCACATACTCAGTTGACGGAAGAAGAGCTTCTCGTTCTTCAAGCTAAAGCTGAGCTCTTTGATGAGCTGAACATCATGCTGGTTGAGGCCGGACAAAGTGGCACTCCGGAAGAAGCAGCAGTCGTTATCTCTGCCAACCTAGCTTTTATTGCTGGCACAGAGAAATCCCCCTTAATAGCCGATGCCTCCGAAAACTGGAAACAGCTGACCAACCTTTCTACGCAGCAAAACGGTATTCAAGACATCGCGCTCAAACCAAAGGAGTGCGCTTAAATGGATCTGTACATTTGTGAGAAGCCATCCCAAGCAAAAGACCTCGCAGCTGTGATGGGAGTAACTCAGCACGGCGACGGTTTTATTCATGATGGAAGTGGCCGGGCAATAACCTGGGCTCTTGGTCATCTATTAGAACTCTATATGCCCGATGACTATGACGAGAAATATAAAGCATGGTCCCTTGAAACACTGCCTATTTCTCCTGAATCATGGCGTAGCAAGGTGAGGCGTAGCTCTTCCAAGCAATATAAAGTGATCGAGCAGCTGGTGAAAAAAGCCAGCACAGTTTATATCTCGACTGACTATGACAGAGAAGGCGAAGCGATCGCTCGTTCCCTACTCGATAGATTCCGATACCAAGGCCCCGTAAAACGAGTTTGTTTAACTGCTCTTGATGAAAGCAGTATCAGAAAAGCACTTCGAAACATCAAAGATGGCAAGGAGACGATACCCCTTTATTACGCATCCCTATCTCGCCAGCGAGCTGACTGGGTAGTGGGTATGAACATGTCTCGCTGTTATACAGTACTTGCAAGAGAGGTTGGCTTCGGGCAAACGCTCCATATAGGACGAGTAATCACCCCCACGGTCGCCCTTGTGTGCCAGCGAGACAGTGAAATAGCCAACTTCAAACCATCACCGTTCTGGACGATGGACGTCGGTGTATCTGTTCAAAACGGTCAATTCCTTGCTCACTGGGTGCCGCCAGAAGAGTGCTCTGACGATCAAGGGCGATGTACAAACAAAGCCTATGCAGAGCAAGTAGCCGCTCAAGTAAAAGGAGCGCAAGCACTTATAAGTAAGGCTGAAACAAAAGCTGGCAAGGAATCAGCCCCTCTTCCATTTGATTTGACTAGTTTACAGCAATACGCGGCCAAACGTTGGGGGTACAGTGCGCAAGAAACACTTGATGCAGCACAAGCTTTGTACGAAAAGCACAAAGCAACCACCTACCCCCGTACAGATTGCAGATACCTGCCAGAATCACAGAAAGAGGATATCCCCGATATTCTTCAAGCTCTGATTCTTTCGGATCAGCGTGTTTCAGGGCTGGTGGCTGGAGCAGACCAATCGAGATCATCAAGAGCGTTCAATGACAAAAAAATCACCGCTCACCATGCCATCATTCCAACTCCGGCCAAAACCAACATAAGTGCCATGAGCGAAAAAGAGTTCAATCTGTACGATGCAATTCGTCGTTTCTACATCGCCCAGTTCTACAGTCCTTTTGAATTCAACAAAACTACAATTGATGTTCAATGCGGCAATCATTCGTTCACGGCCAACGGCAAAACACATTTACGTCAAGGTTGGAAAGTACTATTCAACAATGATGCAGAATCATCCCCTCAAGATGAAGGCGATGATCTTGATGGACCAAAAGAGCAAGAGAAATTACCGAAAGTTAGCCAGGGTGAACCAGCCTTGATCAATGATTCGGTAATCACTGACAAAATGACTCGGCCATCACCTCATTTCACCGAAGCCACACTACTAAGCGCGATGGAAAACATTGCTCGCTTTGTCACAGAAGAAAAGTTTAAGCAAGTCCTAAAAGACACCGCTGGCCTCGGCACCCCAGCTACCCGTGCAGGCATTATTCAGGGTGCGGTCGATAAAGGGTACTTGCAGAGAAAGAAAAAGCTCCTTATCGCCACGGATAAAGCTCACGCACTTATTGCTGTCGTACCAGCAGCGATCAAAAGCCCAGGCATGACGGCGGCTTGGGAACAGGAACTGGAGAAGATAGCGACAGGGAACGGAAACATGTCCGTCTTTATGCAGCAAATCTCAGGTTGGATTGTTCAAATGATCCAACAACTCAAGCAGAATGCTCCAACCCTAACTCAACCAGAAGGCATCTTAGCTAAGGCTTTCAAAAATGCGGAAGGTCCTACTCATGATTGTTTCAATTGTGGTGGTAAGTTGAAGCGACTAAAAGGGAAAAATGGCTTTTTTTGGGGGTGTCAGAACGAGACATGTAAAAAGACTTTTCCTGACAATCGTGGGAAACCAGAAAAGCGTATTGCTGCTGAGGATTGTCCTGATTGTCCTGACTGTGGCAAGCCAATGCGCCTACGTAAAGGCAAGGCTCCAGGTAAAAAGCGAGCTAGCTCTTTTTGGGGTTGTACTGGGTATCCTGATTGTAAATCGACGATGCCATACTCTCGGAAGAAAAAATCTCTGGAAGAGTTATTTGACTAACGTCTCGGGGCTTAGGCCCCGGTATATAACTGATAATCAAATAGGCTCACTGACACTAGAACATCCATTAAACAGAGTGATATTTAGCATTTTAAATTTTTAAGGGTCCATTATGTATCATAACCGAGAACACGCCAAAGCTGCTTTCAAACACCACACCCTGTATCTTAATCTAGGCTGGATGGATAATGATAGGCAAAGAGTGATTAATAGCCTTTATTTATATAGCTTAGCTAAATTCAAACAGGAAAAGTGTAGAGAAATAACCACTCCAACGACAGATTTCATGAATAGCGTAGATAGATACAAAAAACCAAGAATCGACAACAATTTCCCTGTGAACGCACTATCAAATAAGAGTTCTTTAGGGGTCGCTGTAGCACTGCCATTGTACAAACAATGTAAAGTAAAACGAGTAGAAAAGTTATTTTTAGGAATATTAAATAAATCTACAAGGTGTTACCTAGATCTATATGAATTCGAAATTAAGAAGCTCCTAAAGACTGAATGTAAAAAATTACACTCATTAGGCTATGATAATTTTGAAGTTCGAAGCCTAATATATAACACGCATTTTTTACCCAAAAGAGTAGTGAATTCAATTGTTAGACATAGTGGAAAAACTAAATACAGCGTTAACGTCCCTAAGTTTATACTATATAGGGATTTTATAGACTCCCCCTCCATTAGTTATGTCTTAGAAAATAATGCTGTAAGTGATTTCTTCTATCATAGTTCCGTTTTCAGTAGAGGAATGCCGACTAAAAAAAATAAAACAACACTTTCTAATCAGCTCGATATATCTCGCCTTCAAGGGGCTTTGTTGCGTAATTAAATTTAGAGATAGAGCAACCCCGTTTCGCGTATTTCTTAGTCAATACGACAAGTTTCAGGCATACCTAACCTAGTAAGCTTGTTCAACGCTTTTATCATCGCGTAAGATTCACCCACCTGGGCATTGTAATTCCTTAAGCTCAGTTTCCCTCCTAGCAACTGTTTAACTCGATACATCGCTGTTTCTGAGAGTGAACGTTTGTGGTATCCATACCGCTCTTTCCAATACTTATTTGAGCCGTATAACTTCTGGCAACCCACGGCGAGATTTCGAGGATGACCACGCTCCCAGAAGGCTGCCCCTTCTCGTGGGGGAACAAGCGCAATGGCTCCCTTAATCTTAATAGCAGTGTGACACGCTCTTGTGTCATAAGCGCCATCACCAGACACCTCAAGGATACTTCGGCGTGTTTGTTTCAGTAAGTTCGGGAGTACTTCGCCATCTGTAACCGTTGATAAACTTAGTTCGGCGGCAATGATCTCATGAGTGTTTGTGTCGACGGCAATATGAAGCTTTCGCCAGACTCTCCGCTTGCCATCCGTCCCGTGTTTTTTGACTTTCCATTCACCTTCGCCATAAACCTTAAGGCCAGTTGCATCAATGGCTAGGTGTTGTATCGCTCCTCTCGTTTTAGTCTTAAATGAGACCTCTACTTGTTTGGCTCTACGACTGATGCAGGTGTAATGCGGACAACTTAGCGGTACATGGGTTAACCTAAATATCGAGTCGATAAATCCTTGCAGCGCTCTCAGCGGCATAGAAAAAACTCGTTTCACCATGAGTGCTGTCGTAATAGCTAAATCACTGAACCGACGTGGCCTCCCGCGCTTATTCTGTTTGCTTTGCGCCCAACCGCTTATCGCCTCTTCATCAATCCAAAAGGTCAGAGAGCCACGGTTAATGAGTGATTGATTGTATTGCTTCCAGTTGGTTGTTTTATAACGAGGTTTAGGCATAGGGCTACGAGAGGAAGTGAATGTAGCTAATCAGATCGTAGGTTCTGGATTTAGTTCCGCTGAATTACGCAACAAAGCCTACCAAAATACCTAAAAACTCAATCAAGATACCTGTTTCTGGAGGTTACTCCTATTCACCTGACTTTGCTTATGTAGTTAAAACTGACTCGGGTGATTACCTAAACTTCATCATTGAGACGAAAAATGTTGATGGAAAAGATAATCTTCGCAAAGAAGAAGAACGAAAAATTGAACACGCTAAAGAGCTGTTCAACCAAATTAGTAAAGATATAAAAGTTGAGTTTAAAACCCAATATGCTGGTGATAAGATCATTGAACTAGTAAAACAATCTTTTGCTGTTTAGATTTTGTAATTTCAAGGGGGGCTAAACAGCCTCCCTAGTTTTTATATATATTAGACATTAGAAAAAATATTTTTTTTAACAACAAGCTTTTCAAAGTACTTATTTTCAAATCCCTGCAAAATCCAACATACTAACCCCACTAGGTATTATTATTGGTCATTCTGTTCTAAGTTGTCAGCGATTTCACGAAGCACCTTAGCCCAGCCTTTTTGAGATTCATTTTTGAAAGGCACGTTTTCAAAACATTGTTTGAGCGAAAAAACTGCTGGTGGGATCTCTGGTGATAAGCACACATTAACTGTACCTGCATGCAACCAAATCATCAATCAACAACAATTGACGGTTTAATAGGCCACGTTAGCCCTTTTGGATCTACTTCCTGGTGCATGATTTTTCCTCTTAGTTGTTTAACTGTTCTGGCACAGCTTCAACAGCAATACTTAATAACGTTCTCTTTAGCTCCCAGAGAGATTGTACGGGCCATGATGCCCAATCTAATGGGTTGCATTCAATTTCTTCACTAAACGTAATTAGACCCGTTCTGGCTCTATTTGGAATGCTGACCTGCGTCGATTTGTACTTTTCAGCAGTCATTCTAGCTGTTTGCCCGTAATAGTAGTAATCAAGTGCAATTTGGGCATTAGCGTTATTCTCAAGGAACTGTTCTAACCTTTCCTGCTGTTCTAACATAACCATTGCACACCCAATAAACAGTTCCTTGTTATCTAACACATCCTGTCTATTGAACTTTGGCTGTCTCGCAGAGGACTCATGCACCTTCCTAGAAACCTTCTTTGCCATTTTTGGTTTAACTTTAGGCTTCTTTTTCTTAGTTGGCCGCAATTAATATCTTGTCATTCCCAGCGAATTTAAACAGTCTTTGCATACTGGCTGAGCTCCGTTCTTCGCAGCGGTGATGTTCCTATAATGAGCTCCGTTACCAGATACAACTTTTCCACAAAGTGATATCTGACGAGATGACTCAATCCGTTTAGACCTTAAAATGCACACCATAATGACTACCTAGACTTTTTCACCGTGCTTGCGCATAAAGCAATATGCAGTTTCTAAATCAGCCTCAGAATGGGTAATTCCTTTATTCATCTGAATGTAAAAACGACATGCCTCAATATCAGAATCAAACTGGTAGATGTTCACGATCAAATTCAACCTTGGGAAAATACCTCCAGATTTTAAGTCTTCCCAATACAGTTCATCAAATACAGCGAATTCACCAGAATGAAACGCCGCAATAGCGGTAAGCCTCTGTAACCCATCTAAGATAAGGGAATCATCCAGCTCTCCCCCCCTGCCTTTCACATCATAAAGCTGTACTTTCGTTTCACATCCACACAAGAGGTTTTCAACGAAACATTGCTGCATGTTTTTCGTCCACTTCTGATTGGAACGCTGAAACTCAGGGGTTAACTTTTCAAGTATCTCATAAGGAGATAAAGCTATCTCCTCTGTTAGCTCTTGCACCAAGCTATTGTAGGCAAGCAAACCACCAACGGGTTTGAATAAGTCTTTAAAGCTAACGTTTACGGAATAATTCGGAGAACGATAAAACGCACTTTGTGTCACTATTTCCTTCAACCGTTCAAGACCTGATTTCATCGTGCGGTCTCCTTCTTTAGTTCTGAAAGTTTGATTTGATAAGCATCATAGAAAAAACACGCCCAGAGATAATTCGCATAGATACGCTTCGCAAAGTTTTTCCCTGGCCTGTCCTTTACGATCTCTTTTGGAAGTGATATTGCGAGACTGTTGTACTCAACCATATCGGAAAGACGACGCTTTACTTCATCGAGGAAAGGTCCAAGCTCAGTAGAGAATGATTTTCTGGAAAGGTCCCACATATATGTCTTAGAAAAATCAAAGTTTTTCAGGTTACGTTTCTGCCACTCAATCACTAATTCATGAAGTTCGGCTTCATATTCCCTTTCACCGGATACCGCTTCGTCTAAATGGTTGGGGCACTGGATTGCTCCAAACCAGACCCCATCTTTTTTGCGCATGGTTTTATTCGGAACATGGCCGCAATGACGGCATCTTGCCATAAACACTTGATCAGGTTTGGGGGTTTGCAAAGAACTCATGTTAACTAAGGGGTAGAATTTCTTTGAGGATACATAGAGCTGATCCCGGAGTTGTTCAAATCGCTCAATTGAATCATGAGAAATATGGCTGTACTTATCTTTCAATTTATCAACGGGTGTAATTCCGATACCACTTTTCGACAGTTGACGACGAACAAAGCCTTCTTCTAGGTTATGCTCAATTTTTGCCACCAGCACCAATAGTTGAAGTTTACGCAACGTCGCGTTGTTGCTTCGGGGCATAAAGCACTGCCATTGCCCCATCTGGACAGCAGTTCCAAACTGATCGTCGTAGACGTCACAGACATCAACGTCATGCCACAGATTTAATCGTTCTTCGCACTTACCCATCGAGTTCAGTGCCTTCCGTCCCATTTGTAATAGAAGCGCTTGGTAGATAGAGTCAATTGCAGAATTCAGCATCTTTTCACTGATTTCGAACACAGGAAATTCTAGTTCTATATTCTCATCCGATTGCAACATACGCTGCTTTTGCATGTAGCCCATAAACATAAATGAAGCTGTCGCTAAAAGACTTGCAGCCTGAATGATCCCATTATGACTGGCTAGATTAACGATTGTTTTGGATGGGTTTAAAGGAAGTCCATCCCAGTACGCTGGTATGGCAAAATCGAGGAACGATGATTTAAGCTTTGTCTCAATAGAAAATGGAGCACAAATCGCACCCTTTACATTACGGTTTGGCTTAATCTTGCGTAACTTCTCACGCATAGCTTTGTAGCTACATTTTACTTCTGGCATTAGTTTTAATGCAGCATGGTTATCAACATGTAGGATATCGTATACCGGGTCCAATAGTTCATGGAGAACTTCGGAAGACTGGTATGGCTCCAATTGATCAGATACATTAACAGCGAAATGGTGGCTAAGGTCGATATCCTTCTCACCACTGTCACTATAAGCCTCTACCTGGACATGATCAGAGATTGTATTAGGAACAGGCATCACTCCTTCATATTCGGCCACACACTCGTTCCAAAGCTTCGCATCAAACTTAATGCCATCACTTAGGATTGATATTTTTTGTTCTTTCTCTTTCTGGGCCGAGATGAACAGAATCTCATTGCGCTTTTGGTTATACAGCTTAGCTATTGCATTGTGCTCTCTACACCATTTGCTGTATTCGCGCTTCAAAAAGGAATGCGCTTCGGCTAGGTTTTTGAACTTTGACCAATATGCCTCTATGTGTGTGGGCTTCCGATCTGTCTTTGTTCGGATGGTGCAACGTGAACGTTTCTGCTTATCCTGATCAATAATCTTGATAGCATTGGGCTCAAAATAACCAACATTCCAATTAGCGGGTAAGACCCCCTGTTTATACATATCCAGGCGAAAGGATAACGCTGAATTAAGCGCGTTATCACTAGATACTCCGGCATTGAAAGACTTTGTTTTTTTACCAATACGTACTTGATATCCAGTAGGCAACTGGAAAACATTTAGGAACTTTTTCATAAAATAACGCTTTATTAAGGTGCCGACGAACACTGTCAGGCACTGGTTTATCAAATTAAACTTATTGCACGGTTCGAGTGGTAGACATCCGTTCATGAAATGCTGCGAGTTGCCAGCCTTCAATCCATGCTGCTTTCGACTCGTGATCATTGTGCGGGTTTTCTGCGTATGGCGTTCCACTTTGATAAGCAAAAGCGCCTTGCTGGAGAACTCGGTGGTAGTCAGCTTCACTCATCGAACTATACACCCTTAGTTCTTTACCCCACACCTCATCACTGTTTGGGTTATATGCCATAACATTGACCTCTCAGCCAGATTACAGAATCATATATTAACCCTGTAAAAAAGTTTTGTCTATCGCTTATACAACGGTCTGTGATCGACTGGCCTCCAATTTTTTCTGGCAGATTTGACTTCGCCTCGAAGAGCCATAAGCTTTTTAAAAAGTGTCTTATCATAGTCCAGCTTCAATACTCGCCCACAACCATAGGCTATGACACCCTGTGCTTGAGGTAGCCAGAATCGCTGAATTAACCCGGTATAAAGTGTGAGCTGGTACTTTTCACGGATTGTTATTCGCCCATTGAACGCTCTGCTTTTAAATTCTCCTGCAATGTATCTAAAACGCAATGGATCAAAAAATACTGCATCAGGGGCTCCGCAGACTCCTCGGCGTTTAATAAACCAAGGCTTTTTCCAACCGCCTATATCAGCCCCCAGCACGATACAGTACCAAGGCATATGGAACTGCCTCTTTATGGACAGCCCTCTGAGAATAACCATCAATAGGCCGATTGACGCCACCAGCAAAAACACTAGTTCCCCAGTCATAACAAATCCCAGTTAATAGCAACCAATATGGCTACAACAATAATCACTAACCACGGTAAAAGACTGTTACCACTTCCTGCTTGGGCGTGAGCCTTTAATCCAGCGTTTGCAGCCTCGGAGTTGTATGCTTGTCCTCTGTGCTGGCAAAATTTAGATGGATCAGCGGCATAGGCGCTTAAATGACTTACGGATACCCAGTTTGAACGCTTTCTTCTCACCCAGCAATTCCTTGTAGTTCTTCAATTGCCTGTTCAGCTGCGTTGATGACAGATAGTGCGTTTTGGGTGTACTCATTGCTAATTTCGCCATCGAGCCCTTCACACCACAAGCCAAATTCCTCCTGGGCAACTTCATCGCTTATACCCGCAGCTCTGAACACCATTAACCAATCTTCAATATATTGATCTACGTGAGCCATACTCGGTTCCTTATTATTGTTTCTTCAATTTAATCGCTTGCATTAGTGTGGTTAGGGCAACCCAAAGCATCGTAACAATGCATACAAACCAAATGATTCCAACAAATATGAGCCATGCTGACTCACTACTTTCTGGTCCATTTGGCATCGTTATTCCTCCCAACGCGGCAGCAGCGATCATAGCTATAAGGCTTAACGCCCAGCGCTTTGAAAAATCTTTAGCGAGTGACTCCCATTCCTCATTTGGGGCTTTAAACCAACAAACCAAACCAATGACTAATGGGCCTATAAAGAAAAAATCCAGCATTACTCCCCCCCCCCTATTTTAGAAACGTACTACCGTTACATCACCGAGCAATACGTCATCAATTCTATCCGGATATAGCTCTCTGGTTTTTTCAACAATTTCAAACGCAGATGAAGTAGGAAAACTCGCTGTCAACTCCAGCTCTGTCAAACTTACCGCCACTCGCTTGCGTCTAATGCTTTGTGAAGGGATGTTTTCTTGGATCAGACTTTTACTATGAACAGCACTCTGGTAATCATCCCAATCAACCACGCTGTAAGACAAACCGCGTTCTATTGGTCTTGTCCAACCAGGTAACACTGATTCCCAAGCGAGTTCTCTTTGTCTCCATTCTGAATCAGTCACATCGTTAGGTTTATCTGTCGAGTTTTGGTAATGATAATCTTGAAATCCAACGTCGATTAAGGATTGGCGATACCCAATATCGTTTTCAACGTAGTACAAACCTAATGTATGTTGTCCCCAGGGAATTAAGCAGACATTAAAAGTGAAGTCCCAATCCGTACTACGAATACCGTCCACCAAAACTTTATGCTTTTCCTCGATAAACATAGTTCTCAGATCTGACAGAGTTTGGCAGCTTCTATCCTTTTGGAGCATGGTTACGTTTGCCGAGATATCTGCATCAAATGCAAGCTTTCTAGCTCCCAGTTTTGCGATGGCTTTTTTGGCCGTATCAACGCAACCAGAGCGCAAGGAGCATAATTTGGTTAGTGCCTGCTCTAACGTTGTATTGCGCAGAATTAACCCATTGTATATCTTAGTGCTCAC
The DNA here is from genome assembly GCF_033340295.1 of Vibrio sp. 1401. Taxonomy (NCBI): domain Bacteria; kingdom Pseudomonadati; phylum Pseudomonadota; class Gammaproteobacteria; order Vibrionales; family Vibrionaceae; genus Vibrio; species Vibrio sp. 1401. The sequence continues at coordinate 21,784 of NZ_JAWOWF010000016.1, read as the reverse complement.
TTCGAGTTCCCTCACTTCGATCCGGATTTCTCACATTAACCAGTTCAGCTAAGGCAACTCCCGAGGATGCACACCCCCACATAAACATAAGGTCGATAAAGGCAGGATTATCCCCCAGATGAAAAAGGCCACCGGACAAAACCATGAAAAGCCCTATTCCAGAGATCGTTACGATTCGTTCTAACGGGCGAGAATCTTGATTGAGAGGCTGGTGGATGAGAAACCATCGAAGAGCAAAACCAATACTCATACCACCAACAATGAACCCAGGCCATTTCAATTTTGCACTGACTAATGCCAACGAACCCAAGAACGCTATCAAAAAATACAGTCTACGTCGATTCACTGGCCTTCCCCATCACTGCTTGTTTTTTCCCACAAGTGGGCCTTATCAATAACGCTCAAAACAGCACAAATTAATGCGAATCCATTTGCGATAATTAAGAGCTTTTCTGGTAAGTAAAAATTGGTAATCAACTGAATAAAGTTCAGGGCAGCCATAGCTATAAACACGTAAATAAAAAAGCGCTTTACTTTGGAATGCAATTTATAGCCATCTAATGCCACCATTTCGTTTTGTTCCGTCACGACATTTCTCCTGTAGTAAGTGAAAGCTTCTTATCATCGCTAAAGAACATCCATTCTCCGTTAAATCGTTCGGCCAACTCTTTCGCAGTGATATCTCCAGGCATGAACATACAACCAGAAACAGAACCGCTATTCTTTGACAAGTATCGGTTTAAAGCAGACATACCTGCCGAAAGTAATGTGTCGTAGTGGCTATCGTCGTACTGTGAGATCTCCAGAGCTAACTTAACAACGGACTCATTGTGACTAGAATTCAACAAGGCTACGGTTTTTTTCTTGTTTCCCAACAAGTCGCGTACTTTCTCAACTGTTGGTTCATAACCTAAAACCAATTCAATAGATTCAACTATCCGAGCTGTAAACTCTAAGAACGCGGGATCAGACTCTTTTGAAAGTTGTTTTGTAATAACTCTCAGTGCATTGCTCATAGCCAACTCCTGTAATTTTTAGTGTTTTATCAGTATTTCATTTGGTTGGACTTCTAAAGAACCAAGATCGCACTCAAACTGTAATGAGATTCCCTGATCGTGTGCGATGGCTATCATGTACCTAGCCATACAAGAGTGCCTCTTGTGTCCCAAGCTCTACCGTTGCCGCAGCCATCTGCTCACAGAATGCCCGGTTCTTTTGCTCATTCATTATCGGAGCCTCGCTACTTTTTTAGATACAAGGGCAATCATGCCCCTACCTACGCTATATACCAATGGGAGTAATTGCCCTTTTCTGTACAAACTAGCGGGTATTTTCAGGATTGATCAAAGCCAATCGCGCAGACAGACTTGAACTCATTTTTTGAATAGTGTTGTTCAATGTAACAATCAGATTTGAACTCGTAACGTTTATTAGCGACTTGCTAACCCCATAAAATTCTGGATATTTTTCAGGGTTTAGGTTTTCTAAATGAGCAACCAGTCGCATTGCTTCACCTTTGCTCATACAGCTCAGGTTTATCACATGGGCTTTTGCTATAACGTGTAGCAACTTATCTTCAAAGTCCCGGTAAAATTTGCTTTCTTGCTTCAATTCTGAATCCATTATCAGTACATCTCCTATTACTCATTGACCTTGATTGCGAACACGCTAACGGGAGCATCACCAAAATGAGGGTGAGTAATAACCATCTCCTCAAAACCTTTCCACGGTCGAACTAAAATCTTCTCGGTATCCCCAGATTTTGGATAGCCAAGCTTGATATGCACCTCATCATACTCGCGACCCTCCAGACGTTTCCGCCAGTAATCCGTTTGAAGACGATATTCATACTTCTTTTCCCCGGTTTGCATTTGTCTGAAATACAGAGCTTTCACAGGGAGATGAAGAACTTTCATTTGAGACCTCCAAAAAACTAAAGGAGCTACCTCCTCAATATTACAGCATCACTTTATAATGCTTATAAAATTTTAAAAGTCTACAGGCATAAAAAAGCCCCGGCGCAATGCCAGGGCTAATTTGAGGTTGGATATTACAATCAGAGCTTTCCGTGCCGCAAGATGAACTTCTCACGGTCCAAAATACCCCAGTCCGTTATCATATAGTAGCCTGTAGCTCCTCGCTCTCCCCTCGATTCACGGATGAATATAATTTTCATATCAAACTCATCACGAAGCATCGCCAGTTGGCGTTTAATAGTGGACTCAGGAATCTTGGTCTCTGAATGGAGATCGTGCAAGCTGGGCTTATCTAACTTAGACAGCGCATTTACCAGTTCAAACTTGCGACTCATATCCTGAGATAACTTCATTCCATACTTACCTTACTCAACGCTTACGAGCTCGATGTCAGTCACCGCTACTTTTATTGGCTTTACTTCCTTTTTCTCACCAACAAGAGTCTTAACCCAAACCACATTTGGTTCAGTAGCAATACGATCTGTCATCAGTACACCACGCTTATTTTCACTCTCACCGATAATATTCACGGTGATGACTAACTTACGTGGGTCAGCCCCTTTCCAGTCTTTACCTTTTGCAAGAGGAGGTTCAATGCCTTCTTCTTCGGCATCATCGGTTGCATCATCACTTTCATCAACCTGCTTATCACCCGGCGCGTTTGTATCGCCTTGAGATGAAGCATCATCAGAAGTAAATTCCTCTCCCGTAGCTTGATGAACAACATTATCGCCCGTTGTATCATCAGAACTTTCCACATCACTTTGTGTAAAGTTGCCACCCTTCTCTTCACCCAATTCTGAGTCAGAATTCGAATTATTATCCTGCTCAGAGTTATTGGTTACTGCACCATCTTCATTTGAAGTTGGTTCATCACCATTCTTGATACGTTTTGCATCATTCAACAACTCACGACTTTGCTTACGTGTCATGCCATCACTCATAGCAACGGCACAGACAGCCCGGCATCGCTCTTCATTCAGTTCGAATAGCAAACGTAAGTTATTGAGTGTTTCCGTATCAGCTGTAATGTCATTATCGTATAATTCTCGAACGCAGTCAGGCATTTTTAATAATGAAAGGTGCGTTGAAACAAAAATTGTGTTCTTACCGATACGTTTTGCAACGTCTTTTTGCTGCCACCCATTATCAATGAATACTTGTAAAGCATTAGCAATTTCAAGTGCAGCCAAATCATCGCGCTGAATATTCTCTATCAATTCTCCCGCTGTTTCGTCCAAGTCCGTTTGTTCTTTTTCGTTAACAACGATGTCAATTGTTGGAATATCTTTGGCTTTACATGCTCTCCAGCGACGTTCGCCTTTTTGAATGACATATTTGCCGTCTTCATTTTTCGGGTAGACCACAATCGCGGATTGCTGGCCTTCTTCCAAAATTGAATCACCCAGTTCCTCGATATTACGGAACCGTTTACGAACCTGTTCTTTTGAAATAACTTCATCAACAGGAACCGTCAGAATTACCTTACCATCTGGCTGCTTTTTTTGGGCGGCTTGAGCTAACTGGTTGAGGTTTTTTAGGTTATTTAGTTTCATCTTAACCTACCTTCTCTACAATCTCGTCCAGCACCGCTCGCACTTCTTTTGCTGCTACATGACCATAGCGAAGAGACCATACTGGAACTCCATCTGTAGTTGCAGAATCAAGCGGTGGACGGTGTTGAATAATGTTACTAAAGATCAACTCTGGGATAGCTTTTTTCAGCTCAGTAAACGATTTGTTGTGGTTCACTGAACGATCCATATCATTGATGACAATGCCCAGGATTTCTAAGTTTTGATTGTGCTGTTGCTGAACACCGATAATGGTCGTCAGCAAGCCCTCTACACCATCAACCGCAAAGCCAGATAGTTTTACAGGACATACAACATGCGTCGCAATCATCAGTGCAGCAACCAGCTTACGGCCAAGACTCGGTGGGCAATCAATCAACACGTAATCATAGTCTTTGATTAGTTCTTTTAAGTGTCGAGCTGGGTTCATTGCTTGTTCCAATGGCACTGCCTCCATCTCAAACAAATCCGGATCGTTTTTGGGCGTGTAAATCAAATCAACACCACATGGACACTCCGTTACTTGAATGCTTGAGCAGTTATCAAGGAACAATTCAGCTACTTTAGTACCGCTATATACTGGCTCGTAGCTGCCATCTTCCAACTCCACACGAGGAGCCAAACGTGAAGATGTATTACCCTGACCATCGAAATCCAGTACCAGGACTTTTTTCTTTTTTTCTGCCAAATCGAAGGCTTGCTGGATACAGATAGTACTTTTACCCACGCCTCCCTTCTGATTGGCATAGGCGATAGCTTTTGCCATGTTTACCTCGCTCTCCGATTGCAAATGAGATTCCTAGTGACGAAACATCGCCACTTTCACATGTGAAAGATTCTAACACTCACTTTATGATACTGCAATGTCATATCGTGGTACTAACATAACAATTACAGATAAAAAAACGGCCTCAAAGGGCCGCGAGAAAAATCATCAATGTTTAGGTGAACTGTATCGACAGAACAATGTGCATCCTGTCTCAATCCAATATTACCTTGCGCTTGTTTTTTTCGGTTAGCAAGTCTTCTTTAGTTTCTTGGTTCTGGATTGGATTATTGTCAGCCAAATCCTCAATAGCTACTGGGCTCTCTGAAATTACTGGGCGTCTAGACCTGACGTAATACTCCCTTGCTAGTTCAATATCAGCGACAGGATGCAAAAGTTAAAGTTTGATCATTTTTAAGGTGCATTGTTACCAGAAGCACTGTGGAAATGACAAAGTTTGTTCAATCTCTAGCAAACTTTTGGACATAAACGCGTTAGATTAATGACTCTAACGCGCTTATCTGAGATTAGATAAAGTATCTTGAAACCTTAAACACTTGTTATGCTTCTTAGCCATCAGTGCTACTTGGCATGATTTTTTGCCAAATTTTCATATCAAAACCAATATCAGCCACATTACACGCAACTTTCGCCATTTCTAGTAATTTGTATTCACCAAAGATAAATTGGTCTTTATCTCTGATTAGCTTATATAGATAAAAGACTAATTGAACCTCTTCGATTAACATTTTTTTTGTTAACCTTGAGAATTCCTCCGTGTTCTGCGAGTTTACTTTGTTATAACTTTCTCTCTCTTTTGCACTAACAAGCAAGTCCTCTGAAAACTTGCTTGTATGAATAATCAGCTTTCTAATCTCTTGGTTTAGGACCTTTTCAGTGCCTGCTAACTCGACCATAAGAGCATTAATCAAAGACATATCAATAACAGGCACTCCTACTATATATTTATCTTTGACAGGATTAATAAAATCATCGTATTTATGCGACAAGTCAACTTTGTATTTATCTAGTAATATTTCAAGCTCAAAGTAGAAAGCTCTTTCCTGCAAATTAGCTTTCTTAGTCGCAAGCCTGATAGTCATGTAATGGCCTAATAAAACACCAACTAAACCTACAAATAAATTCTCCATTCGTACTCCGATTTACAAACTGAAGCATAACGCCCGCTTAAGGGGCAGCCAACGCCACTACTAACTTACCGCATAACACCGTAATCAACCAAAACCAACGCATAGTAAAAATGCCACGCGTTGGCTGTCCCTCTTGAAGCGTTTGTTAGCTGCAAGTCACAGTGTGTTCCTTAAGCCCCAATTTCCAAAGATTATCGATATTGTTAAGGTATGTGGATACTTGCTTTCTTGGAGCATTGATAATGACTTCACTAGATACACAGACTGAATCAGTTTCACGATCATAGTAACCAACTTCTACGCACCAAGGATCATTGGAATCCTTTGCTATATCGATTAACCTAGAACGAAAATAAGCGCACGAACCACTAGAATAATAAAATTCTTTTTCAACGATGGCAGTTACACCACCTTTACGTTCCCCGATAAACACAACGGGAGATAACAACTTAGAAAGATATAACTTCTCAATTATATTGATAATTCTTGTGTCATGATCTTCATCCCAAATAACAGCGAAATCATGAATTTGGAAGTGATTAAGATCGTCTAATAATGAGTTACAACTTTCTGTAGAGCGTAATATTGAATAGTGAGTTCCGCGACCAAGGTTTCCGATAGGAGCAGTTTCGTCGTAGATCGTTGTAAATAGTGTAGAGTAAGATGTATGCATATTAACCTCAATTTCACTTGATGTTGCAGTTTCACCTGCGTAATGGGCGATTACCTTTCGAGTAACCACAAGTCACTAATAATCCTATACATAAGCGCCAATTCTGGCAAGTGCAGCTAACGCCGCGTTAAGGGGTGAGTGCCGCCTAAACCAGCTTTCCGCAGACCACTTTCACCACCAAAATCACCGCATACCAAAAATGCCACGCGGCACGAATCCCTCTTTAACGCTTTGTTATGTTTTATTTTCAAGATTATGCTGAACCTTCAAGTATACATCCAGACACTCTTCAACCAAATTCTGCTTACCATGCTGAGCAATCAAAAGATAGATTATGTGGATCAGTATCGTTGCGCCGATATGTCTCTGAAGCTCTGACTGAATATTTTCGACACTAGGCAAATTAGTCGCGGATGCATATAACAATAAATTCCTTTTGTTAGCAGTATCTTTAATGTATTGAAATATTGACGTAATTCCTCGCTCAGATGCAACCGCACGCACTTCGTGCAGGTAATCTTTAGCATTGCCTGAAGCGTCCACATTAACCTGGCTAAGTGGTGGCTCTGGTTGGAAACTAAAGTCGCCGATCTGTAACTGAGTCTTAAGTATATCTCGACCATTACAGCTTTCTACAACTAGCTGATATGGAATTTCACTTACTTTCAATGCAACGCCTAGGAGAGTTAAAAATGGGTAAAGGCCACCCTTATGCTTATGATCATGCATCCTTAGTTCATTAGAACGAAGATATCCTTTACTTTTAATAGCAATAAATAAAGCTGTTGCAGCCTCCTCTTCAGCAGTGATAGCTAAAAACGCTGCCACTTCAGGCATTGTTCTCGCTAGTTCAAAAGCCCGTTCGACATAACGAATGCTAGATTTAGCTGCAAAACCCGAATGTCCCTTCGTACGAGATGACATTTCAAACACTTTCTTCTGAAAATCACTTAACCCCATGAAATCCTCATAAAACATAACGCCTTGTTAAGGGGTGAGTAACGCAATACCGATGCCGCCGCATACCACCTTAAACACTAAAACTAACGCATAGTAAAAATGCCACGCGTTGCGAATCCCTCTTGAACAATTTGTTAGCCCTTTGTCCAAATTTGGTACGTGTAATCAATATTTGAACTGAAACTTTGCTCAAATGTTTGCTTGAAACTCTGTGGAACTGAAGGGAAAAACACGTCGCCAGAGATGTGCTTATGAATCACTGAAAGATGGATAACATCTGCTTGTTCGATTAATGCTTTGTAAATTTCACCACCACCAGAAACAAAGACATGTGTTGTCGTATTGTCTAAGTAAGATAATGCCGATTCAATGCTGGTGAAATAAATAACATCTGGATCATTCGAGACCATTTCTGAGCGAGTAACCACAGCATATTTCCTATTGGGAAGTTTACCCATTGAGTCGAAAGTTTTACGACCGACTAAAAGCCAATGATTGTAAGTCATAGCTTTGAACAGGAGCTGCTCACCTTGTACATGCCAAGGTATATCCAATCCAGAGCCAATTACTCCATTCTCAGAAACTGCTGCCATAATGGATATTTTCATTTTTCCTCCTGAGGGCTAACGCCCGCCTAAGGGGCTGGCAACGCTACCGCACGGCTTAAATTTACAACCGTAACCACCACAGCTCATTGGGACTGGGAACGCCACGCGTTGACAGTCCCTCTTGAGGCGTTTGTTATGTGTGTGTTCAAACCATCAAATTTAGTCAGGTACTACTATTAAACCTAATTGCTCTAAAAGTTGTTCTTGTTGCCACGAACAGATTTTTACACCTGTAAGGTCAACTTTCCGGGGGTCTAAACCATACAGCTCCGAGTGGCTCAAATCACAACCTTGCAACCTACACTGGCTCCAGCACCCTTCAGAAAATACTCCCCGACTTAAATCAGACTCTTTAAATGATGTCCCACTCAAATTTGCACCAATCCATCTATTCTCAAACAAATCACACTTTTCGATACACTGCCTTTCAAAATTTGCGTATGACAGATTACAACCTGTTATATAGGCTGAACAAAAATACATTCTGTTCGATACCTGATTCATGAAGCTAGCTTGAGCAAAATTTGCCCCCTTTAAATCGCACTCTCTGAACTCGATACCAAAACAATTTGCACCTTTGAAATACGACATTGAAAGACTGCAGTTTTTAAAAGATGCGTCTCTAAGATCCGAGTAAGAAAAATCACACCCCTCTAATTCTCCTCGTTCAATGAAAGAACAATCTACAAATTGTGTATCGCGGAGGTTTGCCCGTTTAAAGGAACAGCAGAAAAATTTGCAATTTTTAAAATACTGACCACTCAAGTCTTGATGTGAAAAGTCAGCTTGTACATATAACTGGTCTGTTTTATCCATTTTGTAGCCCTCTTTTTATTTGAGTCGAAGACTAACATTTACCAACCAGTTCTCAAGAAAAATAAACACCTTAAAAACAGCAACTTGCAACCACTTAAAATCACAAAAATAAGGCGCCAAATTGACGCTCTAAGGCGCTGATTTTTGATCTACCCACGCCGCATGGCTAGAAAAAAGTTTTGTTCAATTACGGCGCTTACAAGAAAAACACATAACGCTTATTAGATGGCTTTAAGCCGTCTTTATCCGAGAATAATGCCGCCTTTCACTAATGCATTCAATTTAGTATCAATCAATTGTGAGGTGTCGGAGTAAGTTAAACGGTGATACGTGGTTTAATTTAGAGGAAGTGATTTAACGTAACGGCACTCAGTGCGAACTGAAAAATAGAATCGCATTGTTCTACACGAACACCAGAAACAAAAAAGCCTCCCATCCGGGAGGCTTTTTTGTGGAGAATTGCCAGACTTGGAAGATCAGCATTGAGATCAAACGCTTTTGGGATTAATCTCTTTCTCCAGATGTGAAAAAACCGCCTTGCCGGGCGGTTTTTTTCGGAATACTTACTATGGTTTGACGGCCTGTGTAAGTCCTTTCATGATAGCCCATATCGTTAAAGCACTTCAAGTATTCCTGCACTCTGTTTGGATCAAGATGTTTTGGACAGAGCGACGCGCATCAGCCACCGACCAAGGGAAGTCCGATAGGTGGCAGGTAAAGGCACTAATCAGAACTTGCGAAAGCACGATAAAACCGCCCTGTTGTAGCTGCTAGACGGGGACAAGCGGAAAAGGAATAACTGATTAGTGTTGTGTGACTCGGACGGGGGGCGAAAGCCTTTACACACAGCGCAGGGCAGCCCGAAAGGGTACGAGAAAAAACTCCACGGAAAGCGACCACAGACAATGCTCAGATTCACTCAAAACGAGTCGAAAATGGGTAGGGGTCGGCGCAGCCGAAAGGGCTGAGAGCGCCGCCTTGTGCGGCAACCTTATTGCCCTTTTGGGCTTGTCCACAAAAGAGCGTGAGCTCCTCAAACAGCCCTTTAAGTTCTTTTCGGTGGGCAATGCCCTAAGGAAAAATCTTTGATTTTTAGAGGAGGGTACGGGGGAAGTTATTCTCCCTTTTGATTACTGTGACGTTTTTCAAAGCTACTAGCTAATTGCTTTAACTTTGTATAATCCAGTGGTTCATCATCCAGTGTTAAACCTGCATGTTTAAGATATTCAGCAATAAGCCTTTTCTCATTACTCAACCGATCACGCTGTCCTAGTTTGCTCATTGTTTCTTTGTGCTGCCTGCGTATTGCATGATTCGCTAATTTTAATCGTTCACTTGATTCTGTTTGTTGACGTGCTGCCTGATTTTGAATCGTGTCGAGTTCGCGTTCTCTGCGGTTTAGTTGTTCTGCCTTTTGTGAGTGTGCGCGTAGTACATCTTGCTCCATCTGTTGTCGGTATTGCTGTTTGAATTTCTCCAACTCTTCTGATTTTTGAGCTAATTTTTGTTTCGCTTCTATCAGAGATGCATCTGAGAACGTGCGAAAAGTGTTGAACATTACTCCTAAAATTAAAGCTGTGACTAAACAGAATATGAAAATGTAACTCCATGATTGCCACTGAAACCAGAGTGTTTCTGAGCCCTTTGCGAGCAAAACAGGTTTCATCGAGTTGGATGTATCAATTAGCCAAATCGTGCTATCGGGGGTTAGAAAATCAAGAAATGGTGCTGCAAAAAGCAATACCAATCCCACGACTATGACGGTTAAAAATCCCCAAATCATCGTAGGTACACCTCTGTTATATCGGGGCGAAAATGCCCTAGCTCTTGAGAAATGATCGTCATGACATCGATACGTTCAAAGTGATTCGCCAATTGTTCATAACGATTTTGAGCGTAGCTGTGGCGTAGGCCGTGAGCACCGTTTGAATAGCCCAGAGCGCGAGAACTCGCTTTGCTGAACGCATCAGAGAATTTGTGTCCACCGGCTATGTTGTAGTGCGATTCGTAATTCACACCTCTGTCCGATATTTGCTGCGGCATATCGAGTCTGCGTTCTTCTAACTTTTCTGCTAAATGGTTGGGGATTTGCACTTCACGAATAAGACCGCCTTTCCCGTTAACTGTGTAGGCTTTTGACTCATTGGGGAGGTGGGCAAATTTATTTGGGTGTACGTCCCGTGGGCTTGGATTCACTTCACCAGAAGGTCGTAGGGAGAGCAGCTCGTGAGCGCGTAGACCTGATTCATGACAAAGTTGTGTGGAGAGTGCGTGTTGCTCGGTTTGATGCTGAATGATCGCATTGACCTGTTCTGGCGTGTAAGAACGAGAGTTTTCAATAGTTTCTTTTTTAGATGTAGGAAGCTCTTTGGGTGGGTATAGTGTTTGATTGGGTTCTAACTTATGTGTGACATGCTGCATCATTGTTTGTATTGCCTGACGATCCATGTCGATTGTGCTTTGTTTACATTCGTGAGCGCGTAACTCTATGTAGTTTTTTGCTTGTTCTGGGGTTAGTTCTCTTAGAGAGCCAAGCTTGAACTCTTTCAAATAATCGCAACAAGTTTTCAGTGCTTGTTCGTAATTTCTAGCTGTTCCAACCGATTCTATGATGTTGCCTTTACCCTGCAATTCCTTCATCACAGAGGCGGCTTGAGCTTCAGATTTCGCAAAGTGTCCTCTAGCCATTGCGTGTTACTCCGATCGTATGGAGGTAACGAAGGATAGTGCTGCGTGCTGCATACTGATTATGCACAGTATGCAGGTGCAAAGAGATTAGCTCTAGAGATGCGCCAGTTTTGTACATTTTGGCGATTTCAGAACGAAATGGCTCAAGTTTGGAGGTGCGTTTTTTGTAGTTTTTTCCCTTGCGTAATGCACGGGTCTTTTTGGCAGCTTCGGTCGCTGCGATGGGATCAAAGCTCATAAAAATCTCGATGTGTGCGTAAGAACTAGCTCGGCTATCATCGTGATGATAGTGAGACGGCTAAGATGCCGTTCGCCATTTTGACTTTTTAACGAAAAAGTAGGCTGACTGTTCACACCTAAAACGTCCATTTCCGCAGATGGAGTGCGTTGTTGATTTATGATTTCGCTACTTTGAGATGCGTCACTGGCTCAACAATTATTACCAGCGAGTACGGAGTTAACTAAGCCGTACACTCCACAGACTTAGAGCAAAATTAACTCGGTTCTCTGACCGGACGGTGCTCTGAATGCAACGTAGACCTCACCCAACGAGGTCAAATTTATATCCCAAATTGGGATAAGTGGGTGGTTGTGAATTTTCATTTTGCGCTTCCTCTGATCTAAATGCAAATATTGTTTTTGTTGCAGGCTTTTTGTTGCGTGAAATCATACGAAAGCTCATTAAATCTCGCGCTATGTGGAATTTTTAAATTCTACATAGCGCGAGTAGGCTCGCGAAATTTGCGAAGGGTCTCTCCTGAATTTGCAACGCGAAGCGAGCAAACAGGGAGGGACGCTGAGTAAATTTGATAGGGGTATTAAGTGACAGCGTGATGAAAGATGAATGTTCACAACGAACATTTGGCTCCGAACTGACGCGCTGCGCTTGTCGCATCCCCACACCAGGAAAACGGCTTCGCCGATTTCCTGGTGTGGGGATGTTCAGTTTGGAAAACTCAAAGGCGTGGTAGTCTTATGAGTAGGTATGTTATTGGAAGGTGGTTCTTATGAATGGCCTATTTGTGATCATTGGTATTTCATTGTTGATTAGTGTTTTCGCGCTTTACTCTCCGCAGATAAGCGCATGGTGCGATAAGCAGCTTGCGAAAAAGAGAAAGTAAACCCATCACTTGCTGTATACTAATTGTGTTAATAATTCACACAGGTGGCTTTATGGGTAGAACAACAAGTGTCACCATTGGCGAATCGCTCGATGGCTTTATTGAAAAAATGATCGCAACAGGTCGTTACGGCTCAACAAGTGAAGTGATGAGAAGTGCATTGCGACTACTCGAACAACAAGAGAATCAACAAGACTTACTGCGAAAAGCTCTTGATGAGGGAGAAGCGAGCGGAGAATGCTCCCTGTCCTTAAAGGAAGTAGCAGAAAGAAGAAAGGCTCGTCTGCATGTATAAACTTTCTCAGAAAGCAGCAGACGATTTCGGCGACATCTATGAATATACCTTTCTAAATTTTGGCGAAGACCAAGCAGAACACTACACCGATGAAATGGAGCAGTGCTTACAAACATTGTCTGAGGCGCCATTCATTGGTAGGGATTGCTCCGAACTTCGTTCTGGAGTACGTCGGCATGATCATCAGAAGCACGCTATTTTTTATCGAATTCGAGAGTTCGATATATTTGTTATCCGGATCTTGCACCAACAGATGAACTCCATGTTGCATCTTTAGAAACATAGGAAAACGCCCCGTAGAGGGCGTTTTTTGTTTCAAACGAATAGTGCCATTTTTGCCCTGTAAATCGCTCTCAAAGCGTCACAAACTTACAAAGCGTTTTAGTCTTACATCCGCTCGGGTTAGGTATGAAAATCGCCACTACGCGCGTTCTGGGCGCTCTGAGCGGCGTTTTGAGCATCAAAGTGGGCCATTTAACATATAACCAATAATGACTACCATTTTTTTGATAAAAATCCCAAACGTTGGGAATTCGTCTTAAATGATGCCATAGTCCCTCTTGAAGCGTTTGTTATGGCGAAATCTTAGCCAACTCCGCTTTGAAAGCCTCACATAATTTCGACTGGATCAAGGGAAGTTCGTTATCCGCACGAGTCCATAGATCAAGCATATTAGAATCGAGTGTTTTACCTAAACCACTTTGCTTGAGCTGATAACCTCTAACAACTTGATAAAAGGCTGAATGCTGGTCAAGAAGTTGGTCTACAAGATTGCAAACATCATCAGAGAGCCAAAGCTTAGCAAGTCTGTATTGTTCGGCGAACTTCTTAACGTCTAATTCCAAGCTCAACACCCTTTCCTTTTCTAGCTCACCCTGCATCCTTACTACATATGATGTAGCATCAGAAGCTTGAACTGACGCTTCATATAGCTTTGAAATTGATTCAATCTTTCTGGCGTGAATTTGCTCAAAAACGTAATTGCGTCTCTTTGCTTTTGATGAAATGTACTCTGACAGAACTCTTTCGATCGTTTGCCGAAACAACCATGAAAGAAAACCAACAATGACTGATGCTCCACCTAAATAAGCCAAAAACTCCTGCAAGAAACCTCCCAAAAAAATAAAGTCAAAATTACGCCATAACGCCCTGTTAAGGGGTGAGCAACGCAATACCGAAGTCGCCGCATAACACCTTAAACACTAAACCCTACGCATAGTAAAAATGCCACGCGTTGCAAATCCCTCTTAAACAGTTTGTTATAGCAAATATTCAATAACTCTCTGAATTAATTCCACTAGTAGACTCAAACTTACAATCACCGTTAGTAATATAGTCAAGGCCATACCTATCGCGAGGTAATCTTTTGATAACTTTCCCCAGTAAGTCCTCCCCTTTTTCCGGACATTTACCAGTTTCTAGCAAATAAATATCAGCAGCATTACCTAAGCCTATAACGTCTGCGATTTCGGTTTGTTTGGCAGTTTCCTGCCTCTCAGCTTTTAGCTGCTCTGTTTTTACCTTATCAAATATAAATGGACTAGCTAAAACAGCAGCTCCTATCACTAACGAACCTATTAATATTGACTTACTCAACGTTTATCTCCTTTGCTATAACGCCCTGTTAAGGGGTGAGCAACGCAATACCGAAGCTTCCGCATACCGCCTTAACCACTAAAACCAACGCATAGTAAAAATGCCACGCGTTGTGAATCCCTCTTAAACAGTTTGTTAGCCCTTTGCCCAAATTTGGTACGTGTAATCAATATTTGAACTGAAACTTTGCTCAAATGTTTGTTTGAAACTCTGTGGAACTGAAGGGAAAAACACGTCGCCAGAGATGTGCTTATGAATCACTGAAAGATGGATAACATC
>NZ_JAWOWF010000016.1:0-7181 GCF_033340295.1 Vibrio sp. 1401 | reverse complement strand
CCCATTGAGTCGAAAGTTTTACGACCGACTAAAAGCCAATGATTGTAAGTCATAGCTTTGAACAGGAGCTGCTCACCATATACATGCCAAGGTATATCCAATCCAGAGCCAATTACTCCATTCTCGGAAACAGCTGCCATAATGGATATTTTCATTTTTCCTCCTGAGGGCTAACGCCCTGCTAAGGGGTGAGCAATGCACTGCAAGAGCCACTGCACACCGCCTTAATCACAAAACTCACCGCATGCTGAAAATGCCACGCATTGCGAATCCCGCTTAAGCAGTTTGTTAGCTTAAATTTCAGCACCTTAGATTTACCAAGCCTGAGATTAAACCGATTTGGAAAATCAACAAACCACTTAAGCTTTGAAACCCGAATTGGCTCAAACTTTGTGGCCTTTCATGCGATTTGAAAACCCGAAAATTTTGATAAATCACTTTCGGAAAATTCAAAGCTAAAACAAAACCTCCAAAGCGACTTTGCACCAAACTGGCGAACCTCGCGCAGTCCCAAAACTCAATTGAGGCAACTGTTCGAAACTCATGTTGACAAACAATGTGGATTTGCCGTGGAACCAGAGCGAATGGCCGAAGGAAGAAAGAAAAACCACAAACAACTGATTTTTAATGTTTTAAGCTAACGCCGCGTTAAGTAGTGAGCAACATGCCACCCAACCTAAACCATTGTGCCGTAAACACTAAATTCAAAGCAAACCGAAAATGCCCAGCGTTGCGAATCTGTCTTAAACGCTTTGTTATGTGCGTAGCCGAATCTTGCGCTTAGTCAGGAACAATGATTACCCCTAATTGCTCCAGTAACTGCTCCTGTTGCCACGAGCATATTTTTACACCTGTAAGATCAATCTTTCGAGGATCTAAACCATAAAGCTCTGAATGACTTAAATCACAGCCTTGTACTCTAAACTGTTCCCAGCAGTCTTCTGAAAAAACGCCACGACTTAAATCTGATTCTTTAAATGAAGCGCCTCGAAGATTTGCACCAATCCATCTATTTTCGAACAGGTCACATTTTTCAATAAGCTGCTGCTCAAAATTGGCATAGGATAAGTTACAACCTGTTATGTATGCAGAGCAAAAGTACATTTTATTCGAAACCTGATTTACAAAACTAACTTGGCTAAAATTTGCCCCTTTAAGATCACAATCTCTCAGTTCAATACCAAAGCAATTTGCCCCCTTAAAATGGGACATTGAAAGCTGACAATCTTTAAATGAAGCATCTCGAAGATCAGCATAAGAAAAATCGCACCCTTCCAGTGCCCCCTGCTCTATGAAAGTACAGTTAATGAACTGTGTATCTCGAAGGTTTGAGCGCTTAAAATTACAATGTATAAAAGTACAATTGCTAAAGATATGTTCTTGCAAGTCCTGATGTGAGAAGTTCACTTGATTATATAATTGCTTTGATTTTTCCATGCTGTAGCTCCAAAAAACATTTGATTTGAAGACTACCATTTACCTGAAAGTTCTCAACAAAAACAAAACCAATAAAAACAGACACTTAAAACACCCCGTTTTAGCCAAGATAAGGCATCAAAATGGCATTTTAAAGGGTGCTAATTCAAAATAAGCGATGCGGCCAGCTAGAAAAAAGTTTTGGTGAACCTGGTGAGTTTTAGAGAAAGCACATAACGCTTTCTATGCGGCTTTTAGCCGTCTTTCATATTCCTATGATGCAACCTTTTTAATACCCCATCAACGTGTAATCAATAGGTTAATGAAAGTTAACGGAGGTTAGATTGCATGATGCCTTATAATTTCAGAAAAATGCTGCTACCCAAACTCCTTCGGATAACTTTTGATAGGGGAAAGTACTGTGAACTAAGTGAGCGAGAACTTTTGATCTGAATTGTTTTGGGGCATTTTTGAGTTGGAAAATGCCACGGGTAAAAATTCATCCGGTGAAGGTTTTGGACAGAAACGTGTCAGTGACTTTGCTAAATTAGAATTTAACGGATTACCTGAGGTACGGCAAAACCTCGATCTTAGTGCCCATTTTTGTTCATCCACTAAAAATAACAGAGGGAATGTGTTACGCATTCCCTTTCCAATCAATAATTAGCTCTCAGAAAGTCTATACTTTCAAAATCTTTGTACGCAAAATCCCCACTATACCCGACGTCAGAAACTCTTCTTTCACCCTTAATCCGAGTTATTATTCTTAAGCCACTAGATTTCAGTGCAGCAGTTAAGAATTCTTTATCCAAGTAGAATCTTTTCCGAGAGTTAGAGTATCCGTCTAGATCTTCAACTATATACTTTGAGATTTGTTGTCCGTCTTTGAAGTAACAAAGCCGCTCACAGTCAAACTTAAGCGCATGCTCTTTAACAAAACTAGCAGCTAGCATCGGCATAGAAAAACTACCACTTGAATGTTCCGAACTATATTCGATGATAAAATCTTTAAGCGAATGCTCCTTATATTTAGGAACAGTCATTGTATGTGTTCCAGATGTTCTTACAAAAGCACTTCCATCAAAGAACACGTTTGATTCAACTTCTATTTCTTCTTCACCATCTTCTTCCTTGATAACTTGGGGTTCAAGGCTTTTACTCCACGAGCTATAAAGCTCTCCCAAATAAACATCAGATAATTTGGCGATTTCGGGGAACTCCAATTTGCTAGATTCCTCGCTATCAAAATCAAAGTCTTTCAACGACTCATCGAAAACTAAAAAGGAGTTTACAGAAGCATAGAAATGACGATTTAATTCCTCAGATTCCTCGACTATAAATGCATCAACCAAAATCAAATTTTCATTTTCAGAACTTGCACAATCGCTGAGATGAACCAGATTCGGATCTTCCGAATAGTTAATCCATTCTTCTGTAGTTAACCCTTCATCGCCTAAGTACATTTTTTCACTAAGAGGGTAGATTTTTAACCTTTTACTAGGAAAGAAAGGGTCAATTCCTTCTATAAACCTTCCCCCCCAGAACTCCAACTGTTCCGAATCGAGTAGTTTTCCTGCCATTTGGTAGTACGCTATCCAAGAGTACTTTTTGCCATAGCGCTCTACTTTTTTTGTTTCGTGTCTCCGGTGATAACCGCTCGAAGAAATTTGATTGTCTAAGTTGCCAAATTTGTCCTCGCTCCACCCCAAATCATATACTTTCCATAGTATCTGATTACGAATTTTCGCATAAGCCTCATGTTCATAGTCGTAATTGCTACGATCTTTAACCAAACGACCAATAGTATAGTTCTCAAAATCCATTTTAAGAGGAGATAAATGCCCGCTCATACCATCAGTTATTTCTTCATTCCATTCACTTCTGGGCATTTGTTCAAAAGGTTCAGTAGCTGCTTTAACTTCTGATTCACTAATATTAATTTGAGATTCCAAACTCGCACGCTTCACTAGACATGAGGCATATTCTCTAACCAATATGTTGGTTGTAGCGTACTTCGAATCATGGCTGAAAAAAACAGCTACTATGTGTTTGCTGAACGCCTCTATCTCACCTAAGTTTTCAGATTTATCCAAAGAAATACTGACTATTGAGTAACATGCTGCAATTATCCGCTCTAATATATATTCATCATCAGCCACTAGAATAGGTTTGACTATTTCTAGGAAACTCTTAGTGTTATGCACTCCATAGTAGACTAAAGCCTCAGTTGAAACATCTCTTAGCTCAGTTACGACTGAGTTAAGGAACCAAATTGTTGTAATTAGCCTTAGTTTTTCTATTTCTGGATCTGAAAACTCTCTATTTTTCCAACATTCAGCCCTAAATCGAATGCCTTTTATCAATTCATCATGGTTTCTTCGAAAGTACTCTCCCCATGAAAGATCTCTGTCCACCATAGACATGTCTAACAATATATCACTTAGAAACTTTGCGTTTAGAGGGTGAGATATTGCGAATCGTACGTCTCCTAAAGATTCAATATATTTTTGTTTCAACCCTTCATTAAGTATTAAGTTTTTCAATTCGCATACTGTTTCATCACAAATGAAATTAGGTTCAATCAAATGCGACAAACTTAAAACTTCGTTTTTGTATGTTGAAGGAACTATTTGCCAAATGTGTGGCAGATTATACTGCGGTGCAATAGCGACAAGTGCATGTAGGATGTCCTCTGACAGCTCATGCTGTAAAGTCACATCTTCGAAAATTTTCGCTAAAAAACCTTGTGAACTAAATAGCGATACGTCTCGATTTAGACAATAGTGCTCCATTAAATAGAAAGCTATAATGTATCCACCTAGTCGATCATACGCTGGGCTTAAGCGATATTCTCCACGACGAACCAGATCTCTGAATATCAAACCTTCTTGAGATAGCAAGTTGACAATATTACTGTCCCAATCTGTCGACTGTGGATTATACTTCCGCAAAAAGTCTGTTTCTAAAACACCTCTACCGTTTGCTTCCCACAGAGCTTCGCCTAAGTAGTAGACTGCGTTTTCTACCTCAGTAATTGTGTATCTGATAGACAGGTTAGTCATTTCAGAGATAGTTTGTCCGATATGTGTGACTTGCTCTTTAAACAATGAGTATATGGATGACGGAAAACTTTGAACCACCACACAAGTCTTCCTTGGGCGATTCATAACTTCACAAAAGATTTTCAAGTTTAAAGGATGACTGAAGAAACTTTGCGGAGCCGCTATTGGATTAGCACTAATCTTATAATATCTAAAGTATGCACCTATAGCTTGGACAGTTACTTCGTCACTAAACCCTTTTAACAGTAACTCAAAGCAATCATTGGGGAGCGCTTGCTGTGCAAACCCTTCTCTTGATGAACTATTAGCTCTGACAGCACCGACATGTTTCCGAGACTGATAACCATCTCGCAATGTACAGACGAGAACTACATTTGGATATCGAGGTAATACAGTCTCTATGCTTGCCAATAAGTTCTTCCATTCTCTTGGGTCTTCAGCCTCATTTAATCCATCAATAACTATTGGAACTCGACAACGATTTCTTTCTCCCGCCGAATCTATAGCTGAAAGCAACAATTCAAACGATCTAACTTCGTTAGAGGCAAAGGACATATTTTGAACCAGAGAATCAAGCGTTCCCCCCTTACGAAGTTTTTTTCCATGAAGAAGTATTCCAGCTAGCCTGTCATCATTTTGGCTTGTAACTTCAGCAGCTAATTGTGTTTTACCTCTGCCAGCTTTACCAATAACAGCTACTAGTTGATGAGAAAACAGTTCTACAGCTTCTGACAACAGCTTTTTGATATCTTTGATAACTGCATTCGCATTGGTCAAATAAAGAGAAAGCGGTAGGTTCTGCCTTCTTGTTAACCTTAGTAACTGACTTATGTTTTTTGTCTGCTCTGAAGATTGAGCAAAGTTCGCAATTCTACCTATTTCTCTGCCTGACACTGTAGACTCAAAGACCTTACAGCTAAATATAACCTGTTTACAAAAGGCTATAAATTCTTCTAGACCAGACGAAAGATCTACATAATCCTTATGCCTCGATAACTCAGAAATAGTTGACAAATAACCGTCTAGTTTAACTTTCGCAGCATATATATCAGACCATGCGCTAGGTTCACCGAGCACTCTTCTTATATCTCTCTCTACGCCCGTAGATTGATGAACTTCATGAATCCAACGATTTCTAATCGGAGCCACTGAATTCGTATGCTGTTCATTTAACATATCTGGTGTTAAAGCCAGCTCTCCAAAATAACTAGCCCTTAACTCTGTTGCTGGGCCTGAGAGATAAGACTCTAAGTCGTTTTCATTCCAAAGATGTAATGTAAAGCCATATTTTGTTTGTAAATCATAGAACCAAGTTTGGTCAGCCTTCGCTAAGGTTTTGTGTGTCCAAAGAATCCATACATTTAAATCTGGTAAGTATTTTTTCGTTGTATCCAGCGAGTGTTTAATCTGGCTCTTTGCCCCGGTAGTTAAGCCACCGTCACTCTTATATTGGAACCATTTGCATTGCCATCCAACCTTTAACCCTTTTGTTCCCAATCTTGGGTCATCACAATCAAGCTCAAGATGGAACTCCACTCCTGGTTGATTTTTTAACTCTTTTATTGGCCCATGATTTCGAAATTGTCGAATGACTATTCCTCTACATAAGCTTTCAAAACTAAATGCATGCGCGTTAGGATGCTCTCCAGCTACATGTTCAAACTTAGCCCAATCAAGCACTAGTTAATCCTCTTTTTTAACTAAATCAGGATAATCGTGTGCTGAAAAGCATTCGACCTTCGCTCCTTCATGAATCAGTAAAGATATGAATACATTCAGGTCGTCATCTGAAGATATGGTTATCTTTGAACCTTTTCTTTCGAGGCGTTGGTCATACATAAATTGCGCTAATTGTTGGGGAGAAAAACAAAACAGATTTTGCTTGCGAAGGAACTCAAGCACTTCATCACCATATCTATCTGCATCCACGTCAAAATTCGATTCATCACTGCATAGAAAAGAACTAATCGTTGATACTAATTGCTCAAAATTTTCAGCCTTTTCTACATCCTTGAACTCACCAACGATTACTAGATTTAAAGAGTGCTCCGCACCGTAGCCCTGCCAAATTTTCATTCTAATTCAACCCTTATAGTATTTGTTAACTGACGATAAGCATTAGTTAGAGAACCACCACCTATAGGAACTCCATTCTTGTCGAACGAACTCAGTTTTAAAACACCTGACGCATCTATATGCGCAAAGCCTTGCAGGTCGCTCTCTTTCTGAAGACCGATAGCAGTGACAAATTGATTTTTGTAATCAGAGCTTATAGATACCCTCATACTTTTTGTGGTTTTTCTTCGACTGTCGACAATTTCTTTTAATTTACTTAGTGTTACATCATCGATTTTTTTACCAAACCCCACAGGTACCTCTGGTAAAATCAGAAACTCATCAGCACCTAGCTCCTTGCACAGTTCCAAGGCATTTGGTAGGTCGTCAATAGTTTTGCTGTTAACTACGTAATTTATCCCAAATGGGAGACGCCCTTTAAATAATTCTAAATTGCTTAACAGCTGCTTAAATGGTCTCTTCCTTATAGACTCATAATTACTATAAGTTCCATCCATACTTACTCTAATAAAGTTCACATGACTTTTTAGCTGAGATATTAGTTCAGGAGGGCTTTGTTGCGTAATTCGATGGAACTAAATCAGGAAGTTACGATCTGATCGGTTACATCAGTTAATCATCGTAGCC